>CAZMJQ010000084.1:0-2743 GCA_964566475.1 uncultured Propylenella sp.
CGATCCACATCCGCCCTCAACGGGTCGACGGGGACAGCCCGGGGTTCTCCCGCAGAGGCAAACCATGCCGCCAGCCAGTCGTACAGGGCATCATTGTCGGCCCGCTCGGGAAACAGATCGAGGACAGGCGGAAGCTGGAGAGTGGCGCCGTCCAGAACCGCGCGGTAAACGCGCTCAACGCCGATTCCGAGCCGCTGTCGCAGGCCGAGCCGGTGGACGGACGACGACCGACCGCCCGCCGCGATTCGCACGCCCTTCTCGCCGCCGAGAGCCCGGAACATCACCGCCAGGCGCCCGCGCACCGCGTCCAGCGCCACCGCCGCCTCGGGATATCGGGGATAGCTGGAAGCCGTGCCGACCAGGCGGTGCCAGTGGTGGCCGATGCTCTCTTCCGGCTCGAACAGGGCGAACTCCTTCTACCCGAGGGTGATCTCGGCGACGCGCGCCAGCGCCTCCTTGACGTCGGGCTCGTCCGTCAACGGCTCGATGATCGCGCAGCGGATCGCCCGGTCGAGTCCGACGCCAGCGACGATGAGGCAGGCGCAATAGACGAGGAGGCGGGTTGAAACCCCTTCCTCGAGATCCTGGCCCTTCAGATCGCGCAGGGCGTTGGCGAGGCGCACCAGCGGAACACAGCGTTCGCGCGCCAGACCGCTCTCCCGCGCCAGGATGACGACCTCGGCGTCGGGCGCGGGAAAGTCGAACTCGATCGCCAGAAAGCGCTGGCGCGTGCTCGGCTTCAGGCTCTTCAGGACGCTCTGGTAGCCCGGGTTGTACGAGACCACCATCATGAAGTCCGGCGGAGCCGCCAGCAGCTCGCCCGTCCGATCCAGCGGCAAAATCCGACGATCGTCGGTGAGCGGGTGGAGCACCACCGTGACGTCCTTGCGCGCCTCCACGACCTCGTCCAGATAGCAGATCCCGCCCTCGCGGACGGCCCGGGTGAGCGGCCCGTCGAGCCAGACGGTATCGCCGCCTTTCAGGAGGTAACGGCCGGTCAGATCGGACGCCGTCAGGTCGTCATGACAGGAGACGGTATGAAGCGGCCGCCCCAACCGGGCCGCCATGTGGGTCACGAACCGTGTCTTGCCGCAACCGGTCGGCCCCTTCAGCAGGAGCGGCAGCCGATTGCGGAAGGCATGCTCGAAGATCGCGCACTCATCGCCGCTCGGCTTGTAGAACGGCAGGCCGGGTGGCTCCGCCGCGAGTGTCCTGTGGGGACCGAGCCCGCTCATGGCCCGGATTCCCGAACACGCGCGCGGCGGCAACATGGCGGGCGCGGCGTCATTATTCCGCCGGCTTTGGCGCCGCCGTCATCCGGGCGGGCTTCTCTTCATGGCTCGGCCCGAGGATCGCGTAGAGGAACAGGATGACCGAGAGCGCCACGAACAGCCCGGCCCCCAGACGCATCCAGTAGAAGAGCACGAGCTGCTCCTGCACCTCCATGTAGTACATTCCCATCACACGCTGCAGATGGACCTGAACGACGCCCCCGAAGGTCAGCGTGAACGTCATGAACGCCATCGCCGAGCTCATGATCCAGAAGCTCCACATGTTCAGGACCTGATTGTAGGGCTGCCGGTTCCGCAGGTACGGCATCGCGTAGGTGATGATCGCAAGGTTGAGCATCACATAAGCGCCGAAGAAGGCGAGATGCGCATGCGCCGCAGTGATCTGTGTGCCGTGGCTGTAATAGTTCACCGGCGCCAGGGTGTGCATGAAGCCCCAGACGCCGGCGCCGAAGAAGGCCCCGACCGTGCAGCCCAAGGTCCACAGCAGCGCCGCCTTGTTGGGATGGTCGCGCCGCCCGCGCCAGACCATCGTGAAGGCGAAGATCACCATGGCGAAGAAGGGGGCGACCTCGAACGTGCTGAAAATGCTGCCGACCCACTGCCAGTAGGCGGGGGTCCCGATCCAGAAATAATGGTGCCCGGTGCCGAGGAGACCCGAGAACAAGGCGAGGCCGACGATGGCGTAGAGCCACTTTTCGATGACCTCACGGTCGACCCCGGTCATCTTGATGACGAGGAAGGCGAGGATGGAGGCCATCACGAGCTCCCACACGCCCTCGACCCAGATGTGGACGACATACCACCAGTACATCTTGTCCAGCGACAGGTTCACCGGATTGTAGATCGCGAACAGCCAGAACACCGCGATCCCCCACATTCCAAGGAGCAGAACGATGGTGATCGCCGTGCGCCGCCCCTTCAGAACCGTCATCGAGATGTTGTAGAGAAAGATCAGCGCCACGACGGCGATGGCGAGCTTGACCCACATGGGCTGCTCCAGGAACTCGCGGCCGCCGTGAATTCCAAACAGATAGCCGATGACCGCGGCCAACGTGCCGAACATCAGGAGCGCCAGCTGGATGTAGGCCAGCATCGGGCTCTCGATCTCGCGCTCCGCCTCCTCGGGAACGAGGTAATAGGCAGCGCCGAAGAAGCCCATCAGCAGCCAGACGATCAGCGCGTTGGTATGGATCATCCTCAGAATGTGGAAAGGAAGGATCTCGGCGAGGAAATTGGGCAGCACGTAAACGATGCCGGCCAGCGTGCCGAAGGTTATCTGGACGACGAAGAGAAGGAGGGCGCAGATGAAGTAGGGATAGGCGATCCGCTGTGATTGGTAGCGCATAAGATCTCTCTCTTCAGCCGGCGTCGTTCGGCGGCCAGCCCTGGGTGTCGATCGTGCTGGTCCATTCGAGGAAATCGGCCAGGTCGTTCATCTCCTGGTCGGTCAG
>CAZMJQ010000085.1:0-2663 GCA_964566475.1 uncultured Propylenella sp.
CCGGCGCCACTGCGGTGATCCAGCCCGGCGGATCGCTGCGCGACGACGCAGTCATCGCCGCGGCGGACGATGCCGGCCTCGCCATGGTCTTCACCGGCATCCGCCACTTCCGGCACTGAAGGGCGGGATGAGGTAAATCACGGTCATCCTCGAGCGAGCGCAGCTCGACCCGAGGACCCAGTTCGTGCGCGTTCCGTATCTCCCGGGGTCCTCGGCTCTCGCTACGCTCGGCCGAGGATGACGGCGGATACAGGCACGCGTCGGCTCATCTCGTTTCTCGGATTCATTCTCAAGCTCATCCCCGCTCCGCCGTCATCGTCTCCACGCGCCCCTGGCCGCCGATGAACCAGGTGACGATCCACGCCACCAGCGACACGACGATGGCCCCGAAGAAGGCCGGCCAGAATCCCGCCACCGTCATGCCCTCGAGCATCCACGCGGCGAGCGACAGCATCCCCGCGTTGATGATGAGGAGGAACAGCCCGAGCGTCAGGATCGTCAGCGGCAGCGTCAGGAGGATGACCACCGGCCGCACGATGGCGTTGATGATCCCGAGCACCAGCGCCGCCCAGAGCAGCGACCACCCGTCGTCGATCGCCACGCCCGGCACGATCTTCGAGGCGACCCACAATCCGGCCGCCACCACAAGCACGCGGATGATGAAGCCTCGCATCGTCTCGTCCTTTCGCTGCCGTGCGCTCAGCGCCTCATATAGCGGCGCTGGGTCGCGAATGCAGCGCCCGCTCCACAAGCGTCATCCTCGGCCGAGCGCAGCGAGAGCCGAGGACCCAGGGAGACACGGAACAGCGCCTCCTCTGGCTCCTCGGGTCTCCGCTTCCACCTTCGCCCTGCGGGCTTCGGCGGACAGGTCGCTGCGACCGAGGATGACGGTGCTTGGGGCAATCTATCTCAGTTCCGCTACCCCTCCGGCAGCACCGCCACCGCGTCGATCTCGTAGAGCGCTCCCTCGCGCGCCAGCGCCGTGATGGCGACGGTCGTGCTCGCCGGCGGGTTCGCCTGGCCGAAATAGCCGCGCCGCACTTCGCGCAGGATCGGCAAGTGCCGCATGTCGATGAGGTAGTTGTTGATCTTGACGATGTTCTCGAACCCCGCGCCGACGGCGGCAAGCGCCGCCTTCAGGTTCTCGAGCGTCTGCGTCGCCTGCGCGCGGAAGTCGCCCGGCTCGCCGACCAGCCTGCCCTCGAGGTCGAGCCCGAGCTGCCCGGCGATGTAGATCGTGCGGCCCGGCCCCGTCACCTCCACCACCTGCGTATAGCCCGGCGGCTTGGCGATCGTGTCGGGATTAATGAAACGCGGTGCCTTCATGATAGTGCCCTTCAGAGGTCTCCTTCTGAGATACCTTCAAGCGAAGTGGCGTGCCAGAACATGCCGCCCAGCCCGCTCCGGTCGACGAACCGATGACGATTCCCGGACTCGATCGCCTTCATGGCTGCCTCCGCATCTTCTCGGGTGCGCGCGTGCCTATGCGATAGAAGCGCCTCTAAGGACGGCAGAGCCTTTCGGCAGAGTGAATAAGCGAGAACCGAGATCGCACGATAGCGAACCGGGTAAGTCCGATCCGATAGGGCCTCGATGGCAAGGTCAGCCACATCGGGGTCGTTTCCAAACCGTGTCAGGCAACCGAGCACGTAGGACCGAGCTACGCTGTGCCGGAGGCGCGGGTAGATTTGCAGCAGCGTAGGTAGAAGTTCCTCTGTTTCATTTGTCTTACGAAGCTCAAACCAGCTTTCGTCGACTTCAACGAACCTGCGCTTGTCGAGGGTTTCGATCAGACTCTCCGCTGGTGTTTTGCTCATCACGCACTTCTGCTGCTGTGGGGGAATAGAGCCGATAGCGTGTAGCTATTGGCATGACCGAGCGATTCCTCCAATCCGCTGCGATTGACTCCTCGCACATAGTGAGAACATAATGAGAACATTACTGCTCGAGGCCGGATAGAGCGCGGCGGGTCGCCCCGCCGCGGCGGGACTGCTCATGCCCGAAAAGCCACCATCCAGCCGCGACCGGCCAAAGTCCCTGCTGCCGCCGCCGGGAAGCCTCAAGCGGCGCCTGAGACGCCCCGGCGAGCCCGACTATGCGGAGCTTTTGACGGCCTCGAACTTCTCCTTCCTGAGCGGCGCCTCGCATCCGGAGGAGCTTGCCGCCGCCGCCGCCGTGCTCGGCCTTTCCGGCTTTTCGATCGCCGACCAGAACACGCTCGCCGGAGTCGTGCGCGGGCACCTGGCGGCGAAGCAGGTCGGTGTGCGCTACGCCGTCGGCTGCCGCCTCGTGTTTCGTAGAGCCTGCCCTCGGGCGGGCGATCGGCCCGACCCGTGGGGCACGCCCGACATCGCCGCCTGGCCCACGAGCCGCGCCGCCTACGGCCGCCTCTGCCGGCTGCTGACCACCGGCAACCTCCGCGCCAAAAAGGGCGAGTGCCACCTCGACCTCGCCGACCTTCTGGAATGGGGCGAGGGAATGGAGCTCGCAGTGCTGCCCGGTTCCTCCCCCGCGAAGCGGGGGAGGGGGACCGCCGAAGGCGGTGGAGGGGGCGGCCGCACGGCACGGAGCCAGCCGCCGCCCCCGCCCCCATGCTCCGCAGGGTCCCCCACCCCCCACGCGAGCGGTGGGGGAGGGACCACCGCGCCCCCCCGCGGACCACG
>CAZMJQ010000086.1:0-3932 GCA_964566475.1 uncultured Propylenella sp.
CAGCCGGAACTCGCCCGGCAGCTCGGCCGGCGCCTCGAGCTCCAGCCTCGCACCGAGGGGGCTGATATCGCGCACGACGCAGCCGAACGAGACGCTGTCGCCAAGCACCACCCTGCCTTCCTTCAGGATTTTGTGACGTCGCTGGCTCCGCCGGTCGCGCATGGAGTTTCCTCATCGTCCCCTCCAGGGATTCTGGGACGCGATGGTAAACACGACGTTATTTCCGCCGCTGGCGACGGCGAGGAAGGCGCGCGCAACCAGGGCCCGTGCTGCCTGCTCACCTCAGGTTGCCCGGCGGAGCTACCATATTTGCAAGGCGGCTTGTCATCGTCGTCTTATGCAAGCAAACTAGGACGGCGTGCGACGACGGATGGTTCTTGAGTATCGGGCCCGGCAATGGTCGAATGGGCACGAATCGGCGTACGCGCCGCGGGGGTGAGCGATGGGGGTTGTCGGCTGGTTCGAGAAGCGTGGCGAGATGCCGCTTACGCCGCCCAAGGGGCTGCGCGAGTACGCGCCATTGCTGGATGACGACCCCGAAGCGCACGACGACTTTCATGACAACGGCATCCGCGGGCTCGCATTCGCGCTGGAGTATTGCGACAGCCGCGGCTGGGCGAGCACACGCACGGTGCGCTGCCTCGCGATCGACACGCTGCACCCGGCCTGCATCAGCGCCCTTTGCAACGTCCGCAAGGAAGTGCGGACCTTCCGGGTCGACCGGATCATCTCGATCGTCAACCTGAGGACCGGGCAGATCGTCTCGAGCGACGAGCACCTCGCGCTGCTTGCGCCGTACCTGCCGGGTGAGCCCGGCCCGCGCCTGGCCGACCTCAGCCGGCTGCAGGATGCCGCCCGCGACGGCGTGTACGCGCTCCTCCATCTCGCCATGCCTGACGGCCGTCTCGGCGACACGGCGCAGGCCGTGGTCATGGCCTATGTCGAAGCGGAGGCGGTCGCGCAGCATTGCGCCATGCCGCCGCGCAGATATGTAAAGCTGTGGATCGACAACCTGTCTCCGCCGCTCGACGCCGTACTGGACTCGGTCACCAGCCTCCTCGAAGACAAGGATAGGTTCACGCGCCTGATGCCCTCGCTGCTCAGGATCATGCGCTCACGGGACTCGTTCGCCGAGGAGGAGGAAGGCTTCCGCGAGCTGATGGCCGAGGTGCGTCAGCACTTCCGCTCAAGCGTAATCGACTTGCCGATCGACCCGCTGCGCGCTACGCCCTGATCCGTGCTTCGGGCTGACCGCTGGACAGTCGGCGTCTGCGCCGCCCGCATCTTCCTCTTCGCCAACTTCATGACCGTGGCCGCGGTCATTCCCATCCTGCTGGAGGAATGGCAGATCAGCGGCGCCGAAGCCGGCGCGATCGTGACCGCGTTCACGGTCTCCTATGCGGCGTCGCTCTTCATATTCGCATGGGCGGCCGACTGGATCGGGGCCAGGCGGGCGGTCGAGATATCGGCGATCGCAAGCACGGTCGCGTCCGCGGCGTTCGGGCTCTTCGCCCGCGACTGGGCGAGCGCGGTGGTGCTCTACGGCCTGGTCGGCCTCTCGCAGGGCGGCATCTACACGCCGCTCATCATGCTCTTCGCCCAGCGTCACGATCCCGTCAGGCGCGGCACGGCGATGGGATGGCTGATCGCCTCGACTTCGGTGGGATATGCCGGGTCGCTGCTCCTCAGCGGTGTGGCGCTCAGCTTCGGCGGCTATCGCGCGGCGTTCCTCGTCACCGGCTTTGCGCCGGCGCTCGGCGCCGTCTGGCTGCTGTTCTGCCTGCGCGACATCGAGAACCGCGTTCCTCCCCGCATGGCGGGGGGCGGCATCTGGCGGAACGTGTTCGGCGGACGCGACGCGCGCCTCCTGACCATCGGCTACACCGCGCATTGCTGGGAGCTGCTCGGAAGCTGGGCCTGGCTGCCCTCGCTGCTTGCCGCCGCCTTCGCGCTTGGCGGCGCCGGAATGGCCGCCGCGAGCCAGTCGAGCGCGCTCACCACAGGCGTGATGCACCTTGCGGGCGCGACGGCGTCCTTTGCTTTCGGCGCGCTGTCGGACCGGCTGGGGCGGCGCGCGGTGCTGTTCGGAGTCGCCGCGGCGGCGGCTGTACTGTCTCTTTCGCTGGGCTGGGTGATCTGGCTCCCGGCCGGCCTCTTCGTCGCGCTCGCGCTCGTCTACACGCTGCTGACCATCGGCGACTCGCCGGTGCTCACGACGGCCATCACCGAAGTGACGGACCCCGGCCGTCTCGGCGCGGTGCTCGCGGTCCGGTCGCTGCTCGGGTTCGGGGCGGGCGCCATCGCCCCGCTCGCCGCCGGTCTGGCGTTGGATGCTGCCACGGCAATGGCGTGGGGGCCGGCGGCCGTCTGGGGGTGGACGTTCGTTGTCCTGGGGATCGGCGGCGTGATCGCCGCGTTCTGCGCCTTGCGGCTCAGACCTCGCCCGTCGTAACGGGCCTGCTCGGCTCAGGCCGCCAGCGTCTCGCCGTCGCGAACGCGTTCCGTCGGCGCCTTGAAGGTCACCAGCTCCTCGCTCGCCGTGGGATGGACGGCCATCGTCGCATCGAAATCGGCCTTGGTTGCGCGCATCTTGATGGGGATCGCGAGCAGCTGCGCCATCTCGCCCGCCCCAGGACCGAGGACATGCGCGCCGAGCACGGCGTCCGTCTCCGCGTCGACCACGAGCTTCATCAGCATGCGGTCGGAGCGGCCCGTCAGCGTGCCCTTCAGCGGGCGGAAGGCGGTCTTGTAGATATCGAGGTTGCGGTAGCGCTCGCGCGCCGCGTCCTCGGTGAGCCCAACCGTCCCGATCTCCGGCTGCGAGAAAACCGCGGTCGCAACGCGGTCGTAATCCGGCTTGGTGGGGCGGTCGCCAAACACCGTCTCGACGAAGCATTCCGCCTCATGGATCGCGACGGGCGTGAGCTGCATCCGGTCGGTCACGTCGCCGATGGCCCAGATATGGTCGACGCTTGTGCGAGAGAACGCGTCGACCGGAATGGCGTTCTTCTTGTCGAGCTCGATTCCGACGCTCTCCAGCCCCAGCCCCTCGGTGTTCGGGACGCGCCCGACGGCCAGCATGATCTGGTCGGCCTCCTCGACTCCGCCGCCGGAAAGATGCGCGCGCAAACGGCCGTCAGGCCGCTTCTCGACCTTGTGGAATATCTCCTGGCAGAGGAGGCGAACGCCCTTGTTCTCGCACTCGGCGTGAAACAGGCGGCGAAGGTCCATGTCGAAGCGGGAAAGCACCTCAAGCCCGCGGTAGACGATCGCCGTGTCGACGCCCAGCCCGTGGAAGATGCCGGCGAACTCCACCGCGATGTAGCCGCCCCCGCCGATGAGTATCTTCCGCGGGAGGCGCTCGAGGTGAAAGGCTTCGTTGGAGGTGATGCAAAGCTCGTGGCCCTCCAGCGCGCGATGCGGGTTCGCGCGGGCGCCGGTCGCGATCAGAATACGGTCCGCCGTTACGACCCGGTCTGGCCGCTCGAGCTTCACGCGGTGCGGGCCGTCGAGCGTCGCGCGGCTATCGAAGATTTCCGCGCCCGCCTTCGCGACGTTGGCGCGATACACGCCCTCGAGGCGATCGATCTCCTTGTCCTTGTTGACGATGAGCGTTGGCCAGTCGAACGCGACCGGCCCCACGCTCCAACCGTAGGCGGCGCTGTCCTCGATCTCCTCGCGGAAGTGCGAGGCGTAGACCAGCAGCTTCTTGGGTATGCATCCGCGAATGACGCAGGTGCCTCCCATCCGGTCAGCCTCGGCGATGGCGACACGCGCGCCGGCCTCCGCCGCACGCCGCGCCGCACGAACGCCGCCCGAGCCCGCCCCTATGACGAACAGATCGTAGTCGCGCGCCACGTGCGCTACTGCTGCTGCGGCGCTTCCTGGGCCGGACCGGCGACGTCGCTCTGGAGAGCCTCCTGCTCGGCCGC
>CAZMJQ010000087.1:0-8395 GCA_964566475.1 uncultured Propylenella sp.
CCCATTCCAGCAGCTTCTTCGTGCCGTTGAGCGCCACGCCCTCCTCGTCGGCGGTGACCAGGAACGAGAGCCGGCCGTCGAAATCCGCGCCGCGCTCGGCCACGAAGCGAAGCGCGGCGGCGACCATCGCTGCAAGACCGCCCTTCATGTCGACGGCGCCGCGCCCGTAGCGCACGCCGTCCACGATCTCCGCGGAAAACGGCGGATGGCTCCAGCTTGCCTCCGGGCCGGGTGGGACGACATCGACGTGCCCGGCGAAGGCCATGTGCCGGCTGCCCTCGCCTATCGCCGCGAAGAGGTTCTCAACCGGCGCCGTGCCCGGCGTCTCGAAGAGGTGCCGATGCACCTCGAAGCCCGCATGCTCGAGATAACGCTGAAGGATATCGAGCGCCGCCGCGCCGTCCGGCGTGACGGTCGGAGCGCGTATCAGTTCGACGAGCAGCGCGGCGGCATCGATCGCGGCAGACGCAGTCATGCCGGCGGCTTGTCCGGCGCGTCGCCGTAGGTGTTGGAGCCGGCCGTTCCGGGCAGGATCCCGGCCCAGATGGCAAAAGCGATATTGAGGATCGGGATCAGCACGGCGACGGCGAGAAAGCCGCTGTAGCCGACGTCGTGCAGGCGCTTCACCGAGATCGCCAGCGTGCAATAGAGAACGACGATCAGAAGATAGGGACCGAGGGTAACGGCAAGCGCGTGGAAGCTTGCCGCTTCGCCGCCGATCAGCTGCGCCGCAATCGTTGACTGGACGCAGAACAGCATGAGGTAGCAGAGCCAGTAGACGCCGCGCGAAATCCTGCCGCCCAGGCCGAAGAGCAGCCAGAGCGACGGGGAGCGTAAAGGCCTTGCGTTGGGGTTTGCCACGATGCCTCAGTCGCGCAGCAGCTCGTTGATGGATGTCTTGGCGCGCGTGCGCTCGTCCACCCGCTTCACGATCACCGCACAATAGAGCGAAGGACCGCCGGACGCACCCGGCATCGAACCGGACACGACGACGGAGAACGGCGGAACTTCGCCGTACCTGACCTCGCCCGTCGCGCGGTCGACAATGCGGGTCGAGGCACCGAGATAGACGCCCATGGAGAGCACCGAGCCCTGGCGCACGATCACCCCCTCGGCGACCTCGGCGCGCGCGCCGATGAAGCAGTCGTCCTCGATCACCACCGGCCCCGCCTGCAGCGGCTCCAGCACGCCGCCGATGCCGGCGCCGCCGGAGATGTGACAGCGCTTGCCGATCTGCGCGCAGGAGCCGACCGTGGCCCAGGTGTCGACCATCGTGCCCTCGTCCACATAGGCGCCGAGATTGACGAAGGAGGGCATGAGCACGACGCCCTTCCCAATATAGGCGGAGCGCCGTACGATGGCGCCGGGCACGGCGCGGAATCCTGCGGCGCGGAAGCGGTTCTCGCCCCAGCCCTCGAACTTCGACGGGACCTTGTCCCACCATGCCGCGCCGCCCGGGCCGCCGGGAATGACCGACATGTCGTTCAGCCGGAACGAGAGCAGCACCGCCTTCTTCAGCCATTCGTTCACGGCCCATCGCCCGTCGCGCGGCTCGGCGACGCGCGCCTCGCCCGAATCGAGCAGATCGAGCGACGCATCGACCGCGTCGCGCACCTCGCCGCCGGTGGAGACGCCGATCGTGTCTCGCGCCTCGAACGCCCTCTCGACAACGGACTGAAGCTGGGCAATTTCGGTCATCCGGCCTCCCGGCCAATCGTTCCGCGCGGACCTTGTGCCGAAGGCCGCCGGACAGTCAACCAACGCGCCCTCAAGGATCGTCCATGCCGGACTTCGTTCTCGACCCGCAACTGGCGGCAGACAGCGTTCCCGTGACGGAGCTTGCGCTCTCCTGCGTCCGGCTGGCCCGCGACGCCAACTACCCGTGGCTCATCCTCGTGCCGCGGCGCGCCGGGGCGGTGGAGATCGTCGACCTCGACGCGACGGACCGGATCGCGCTGATGGAGGAGATCGCCGCCGCGAGCCATGCCCTGCGGGCGACGGTGCCGTGCGACAAGCTCAACATCGGGGCGCTCGGCAATGTCGTGCGCCAGCTCCACGTGCACGTGATTGCGCGCCGCACGGGCAATGCTGCCGGCACAGGCCCGGTCTGGGGCGCGGCGCCGCCCAAGCCCTATGCCGGCGGCGAGGCCGAGGCCCTTGCGGCGAAGCTCGCGGCGCGCTTGAAGTAGCGCCCGCACATCCCTCCCCTACAATACGAAAGCTGCATGCCCTCCTTCTTCGACGACCGCATCTTCCGCGAAGCAAGCCACGAAAACGGGTTCTCGGGGAACCTGATCGAGCGATGGAGCGAGGCGCGCGGCGAGTTCAACGCCGACGAGGCGCTCGGCATCGAGAACTCGGTGCTCTACGTCTTTACCGAGGACCGTGCCCTGCTCCGCTTCGACGGCGAGCGGCTCAGCCCGCGCTTCGGGCCGCGTGAGGCGCGCGCGCTCGGGCTCGACGCGCAGAGCGTCATCCTGCTCGGTATCGCGCCCGACGGGCCGCGATTCGCCGGGCTCGTCCCGGCAGACGCCGAGCGGCCGGACGACATCAAGGCCATCGACCTCAGGTCGCTCGCCATGCAGGAGGCGCTCGACATCGCCGACCTCGCGGGTCTGGCGCAGGCGCGCTCCTATCTCCACTGGCACGCGGCGAACCGCCATTGCGGGCGCTGCGGCGAGCCGCTCGCGGTTCGCGGCGGGGGCGTCAGCCGCGCCTGCGCGGGCTGCGAGAGCCAGATATTCCCACGCGTCGATCCGGTGGTCATCATGCTGGCGATCGACGGCGACCGCTGCCTGCTCGGACGGCAGGCGCGCTTCGCGCCGGGCATGTATTCCGCGCTCGCCGGCTACCTGGAGCCCGGCGAGACGATCGAGGAGGCGGTGCGGCGCGAGGTGAAGGAGGAGGCCGCCATCAAGATCGGCCGCGTCGCCTACCACTCCAGCCAGGCCTGGCCCTTCCCCCATTCGCTGATGATCGGCTGCCACGCGGAGGCGCTCACCACCGACGTGGAGCGCGACGTTGAGGAGCTCGAGGCGTGCCGCTGGTTCCACCGCGACGAGGTACGTCTCATGCTTTCGGGCGAGCATCCCGACGGGCTGAAGGCCCCCTTCCGCATGGCGATCGCCAACCGCCTCGTCACGGCCTTCGCGGAATACTCGTAGCCCGGATGGAGCGGCGAAGCCGCGCAATGCGGGGCGGAGTCGCGTAGGGCACCGTTCCCCGGATTACGCGGCTTCGCCGCTCCATCCGGGCTACGAATGCCGTGCCTCATCCATGCGCCTTCGTCGGCCTCAGGTCGCGGTTCTCCGCCGGCTCGGCGATGCCCTGGCGGAAGGGGCTCGCCGGGTAGACGCCGACGATGCGGAACTCGCCGGGGGCGGAGAAGAACTCCAGCTCCTCCAGCGCCAGCGCGACGTTGTGGTCGTCCGGATGCCCTTCCACGTCGGCGTAGAACAAAGTGGCGAAGAACTTGCCGCCGAGCTGGTAGCTTTCCAGCTTCGTCATGTTGACGCCGTTGGTGGCGAAGCCGCCGAGCGCCTTGTAGAGCGCGGCCGGCACGTTGCGCACACGAAAGATGAAGGACGTGATCACCGGCCCGTTCCTCGCCGGCGTGCGCACCGCCTCGCGCGAGAAGATGACGAAGCGCGTCGTGTTGTGCGCCTCGTCCTCGATGTCGGCGCGCAGGATGTCGAGCCTGTAGATCTCCGCCGCGAGTCTTGACGCGATCGCCCCGCGCTTCGGGTCGCCGAGCTCAGCGATGTAGCGCGCCGAGCCGGCCGTGTCGGCGGCGACCTCCGCCGACAGCCCGAGCTCGCGCACGATGCGGCGGCACTGGCCGAGCGCGTGGACGTGGCTCTGCACCACCTCCAGCTCCTCAAGCCTCGTGCCGGGCACGGCCAGAAGCTGATGATGCACGGGGAGGAAATGCTCGCCGATGATGGAGAGGTCCGAGGTGGGCAGCAAATGGTGGATGTCGGCGACGCGGCCGGCGAGCGAGTTCTCGATCGGGATCATCGCGAGATCGGCGTCGCCGGAGGACACCGCCTGGAAGCAGTCCTCGAAGGTCGGCTGCGGCACCGCCTCGACCTGCGGATACGCTGCAAGGCAGGCGATGTGCGAGTTGGCCCCGGGCTCGCCCTGGAACACGATACGCTTGTTGGCCAAACGCCCTCTCCTACGATCCGGCGCCCGCCGCGAAGAGCGCCCGCGCGCGCTCCAGGTCGGCAGGCGCGTCGACGCCGAACGGCACCTCGTCGATGACGGTTATATCGATCCGCATGCCCGCTTCCAGTGCCCTCAGCTGCTCCAGCCGTTCGCGCTGTTCCAGCACGCTCGGCGGCAGTGCGATGAAGCGCTCCAGCGCGGGCCTGCGATAGGCATAGATTCCGCAGTGATGGTAAAGCGGCCCCTCCCCCCACGGCGCGGCGGCGCGCGTGAAGTAGAGCGCGCGCAGGCGGCCGGCAGCGACCGGCGTCCCCACCGCCTTCACGACGTTGGGGCTTTCGCGCTCCTCCTCAAGCACGATCTCGCCGGCGATCGTGCCGATCGCCACCTCGGCATCCCTCAGCGGACCGAATGCCGCGGCGATCGCGGCGGGCGCGGCTGTGGGAAAGTCGCCCTGCACGTTGACCACCACGTCGTGCCGCCCGTCCGGGTCGAGAATGCCGAGCGCCTCGAAGATGCGGTCGGACCCGGAGGGATGGTCGGGACGCGTGACGATCGCCCTTGCGCCCGAGCCTTCGAGGGCCTCGGCGATCTCGTGCGAATCGACAGCCACGGCGACGGGGCCGATATCGGCCTCGAGCGCCCGCTCCGCCACCCGCGCGATCATGGGCTTGCCGCAGATGTCGGCGAGCGGCTTGCGCGGCAGGCGGGTCGATGTCAGGCGCGCCGGTATGATGACGATGGGGTTCATCGCGATGAGGTCGAAAAGCAGCGCTGTCGGTGGCAAAAGGTCTCAGGAGAGGCGGCTTATACGGCTTGATGGCCCGTTGCAAAAGCGGTAGCTCTGCCGCGGCCCGCGGGGGGAGCTTCGCGGGATATTTCTGCCCTTGGCCGAGGTCCTCGCGGGAGCGCCTGCCTGATGGATTCCTTTGAGTGGAACAAGATCGCGGGGGCGGTTCTTTTCGCTCTCCTCCTGGCCGTCGGGCTGCGCATCGTCACCGAGACGCTGTTCACGAGGGGAGCCCCCGAGACTCCGGGATACATTATCGCGGTGGCTGAGGAAGGCGAAGGGGGCGAGGGCGCGGCCGAGCGCGAGCCCATCTCCGTGCTTCTGGCGAGCGCCGATGCAGGCGCCGGCGAAGCCGCGGCGCGCAAGTGCGTCGCCTGCCACACGTTCGGCGAAGGCGAACCGAACCGTATCGGCCCCAATCTTTGGGGCGTCGTGATGGCCCCGATCTCCGCGCATGAGGGCTACGATTATTCCGAGCCCCTGCATGCCTACGCCGAAGCGAACGGCGAGTGGGATTTCGAGCACCTCGACGCGTTCCTGCTCGATCCGACCCGCGTCGTGCCGGGGACCAAGATGGCCTTCCCGGGCCTCCCGAACGACGCGGAGCGCGCCAACGTCATCGCTTACCTGAGGACGCTCGCTGCCGATCCCGTGCCGCTGCCGGAGCCTGAGGCCGCAGCCGAGGATCAGGCCGCGGAAGCTGGCCAGGAGGAGGAGGCCGCGGAGGAGCCGGCGGCCGCGGCAGAGGCCGCGGAGGAGCCTGCGGCGGAGGACGCCGCCGCCGTGCCTGAGGCCGAAGAAGCGCCGGCGGCTGAAGCGGAGGACGCGGCGGCTGCGGAGCAGGCCGAGCAGCCTGCCGCGCAGCAGGAATCCGCCGAGGCCGGCGAAACGCAGGCGGCGGCCCCGGAAGAGGAGACGGCCGAGGCCGAGGAGCCCGCGCAGGAGCAGCAGGTCGCCCAGGCCGAGCAGGCGGACGCCGAGATGCCGGCCGGCGATGCGGCAGCGGGCGAGACCTTCGCGCGGCGGTGCATCGCCTGCCATTCCTTCGATGCCGGCGGGGCCAACAAGGTCGGGCCCGCGCTGTTCGGCGTGTTCAACCGGCCCGTCGCGGCGGTCCCCGACTACGAGTATTCCGACGCCATGGTGGCGTTCTCCGAAGGCGGAGCAAAGGTCTGGGACGCGGAGGCGCTCGACACCTACCTCGGCGACCCGCAGGGCGTCGTGCCGGGCACGAAGATGGTCTTCCCGCCGGTGCGGTCGGAAGGGGACCGGGCGAACCTCATCGCCTATCTGGCGACGCTTCACGAATAGCTGACGACCGCCCGGACCGCGGGAACCGGGCCGAAGCGCATGCGTTCCCGGCTTGTCCGGCGATATGCCGCTTGCCGGCCTTAACTTTTTGTCATGTGCCGTGACGGTCGCGTAACGCTATATGTCAGGATAACATATCGCGCACACAACGGAGGAATCGCGCCTGCATGCCGATGCGCCTCATCCTCTCCGCCCTCCTCTTCGCCGCCGGAGTGGCCGCGAGCCACGCCCAGGACCAGACGGAATGGCAGCACGCCACGTCCCTGATCGGCGAGCCGAAATATCCGCCCGATTTTCCTCACTTCGACTACGTGAACCCGGACGCCCCCAAGGGGGGACGGGTGCGGCTGCCGGAAACGGGCGGCTTCGACAACCTCAATCCGATCCCCTCCAAGGGCAACCTCGCCACCGGCCTGGGGCTGGTCTTCCAGACCCTCATGACCTCGTCGCTCGACGAGACCTCGACGATGTACGGCCTCATCGCAGAAGCGATGACGCATCCCGAGGACTTCTCGAGCGTCACGTTCCGCCTGCGCCCGGAGGCCAGGTGGCACGACGGCGAGCCGATCACGCCGGAAGACGTCGTATGGTCGTTCGAGAAGACAGTCGAGCTCGATCCGACGCGCAGGTTCTACTATCAGCACGTCGAGAAGGCTGAGGCGACCGGCGAGCGCGAAGTGACCTTCGTTTTCGACCAGACGGGCAACCGCGAGCTGCCGCACATCGTCGGGCAGCTCCTCATCCTGCCCAAGCACTGGTGGGAAGGCACGGACTCCCAGGGCCGTCAGCGCAACGTGGAGAATACGACGCTCGAGCCGCCGCTCGGTTCCGGGCCCTATCGGGTCGGCCGCGTCTCGCCCGGCAAGACAATCTCCTACGAGCGCGTGGAGGATTATTGGGGCGAGGACCTCCCCGTCAGCATCGGGCAGTTCAATTTCGACGAGATCCGCTACGAGAGCTTCCTCGACGAGACGGTTTCGTTCGAGGCGTTCAAGGCGGACACGTACGACTGGCGCAACGAGAACCAGGCGAAGCGCTGGGCGACGACCTACGACTTCCCGGCCGTGCAGCGCGGCGGCGTCGTTCTGGAGGAGTTCGAAAACCCCTACCGCGACAACGGCGTCATGGTCGGCTTCATCCCGAACCTCAGGCGCGACGTGTTCCAGGACGAGCGCGTGCGCCGCGCCGTCAACCACGCTTTCGACTTCGAGACGCTGAAGCGCACCATCTTCTACGGGCAGTACGACCGGGTGCAGAGCTACTTCCACGGCACGGAGCTCGCCTCCGAAGGCCTGCCGCAGGGCCGCGAGCTGGAAATCCTGGAATCGGTGAAGGACCAGATTCCGCCGGAGGTCTTCACCGAGCCCTACACCAATCCCGTCGGCGGCGATCCGCAGAAGGAGCGGGAGAATCTGAGGCAGGCCCTGAGCCTCCTGCAGGAGGCCGGCTACGAGCTTCGGGGCCGCGAGCTGATCGACGCGGAGACGGGCGAGCAGCTGAGCTTCGAGATTCTTCTCAACGGGCTGACGATCGAGGCGGTGGCGCTGTCCTTGCAGGGCAATTTGCGCAAGATTGGGGTCGACGCGCGCGTGCGTTCGGTCGACACGCCGCAATACATCAACCGGGTGCGGGCGCGCGATTTCGACATGATCTATGCCGGCTGGGCGCAGTCCCTGTCGCCCGGCAACGAGCAGCGCGACTACTGGGGCTCGAATGCCGCCGACAGCCCCAGCTCGCAGAACTTCGCCGGCATCGCCGACCCTGGCGTGGACGCGCTGATTCAGCGCGTCGTGCTGGCGGAGGATCGGGATGAGCTCGTCGCCGCCACGCGGGCGCTCGACCGCGTGCTCCTGGCGCACAACTACGTCATCCCGAGCTATACGCTGCGCCAGGCGCGCATCGCGCGCTGGGACCGCTTCTCCAGGCCCGACCCGCTGCCGGAATACTCCATCGGATTCCCCACGATCTGGTGGTGGGACGAGGAGAAGGCGGCAGCCATCGGAGGTTCATGATGAGCCCCATCACAAGACGCACCGTGCTGAAGCTCTCCGGCGCGGCTGCCTGCGCGCCGCTTCTTCCGCGCGTCGGTTTCGCGCAAACGCGCCGTCACGGCATGTCGATCTTCGG
>CAZMJQ010000088.1:0-2669 GCA_964566475.1 uncultured Propylenella sp.
TCAAGGTCTTCGTCTCGTCGCCCGATGACGCGCTCCTGGAGCGCAAGCGCCTTGCGCAGGTGGTGGAGCGCCTGAACGGCGAGATTCGCGGCATAGCCACGATCCGGCCGGTGCGCTGGGAGAAGTCGTTCTACAAGGCGCACGCGACGTTTCAGACGCAGATTCCGGAAGCCGCCGAATGCGACATCGTCGTCGGCATCCTCAAGCACCGGCTCGGCTCGCCGCTGCCGCCGGACTTTCCGCGCATGCCGAACGGCGACCCCTATCCGAGCGGCACCGCCTATGAGGTGCTCTCGGCGCTGGAGAAACGCCGCACCGCCGAGCTCCCCGACGTGTATGTCTTCCGCTACACCGAGCCGCCGACGGTGCGCCTCGACGATGCGGGCCAGCGCGAGGTCGTCGAGGAGCAGTGGAAGCGGGTCAAAGGGTTCTTCTCCAACTGGTTCTTCACGCCCGAAGGGCAGTTCAAGGCGGCCTTCCAGACATTCGGCTCGACCGACGATTTCGAGGTCAAGATCGAGGCGCTGCTTCGCGACTGGATCGAGGAGCGCGTGCTGCACGGCCGTGCGGTGGTATGGCCGGTCGGCGTGCGCGGATCGCCGTTCTGCGGGCTGGAGGCTTTCGACGCCGAGCACGCGCCGGTCTTCTTCGGGCGCTCGCGCGACGTGGCGCGCGCAGTCTCCGCCATGCAGGAGGCGGCCGACCGCGGCACGCCCTATCTCATGGTCGTGGGTCCGAGCGGCGCGGGGAAGTCCTCCATCGCGCATGCGGGACTGCTGCCGCGCATCACCTCGCCCGGCGTCATTCCCGAGGTGGACATCTGGCGCGTCGTCACCATGCGGCCGGGAGAGCGGGGCGCCGATCCGTTCATCGCGCTGGCCGAACGGCTCTTGGCAAGCGACCGCGACTCCGACACGGCGGAGGGCGGCTATCGGGAGGGCCTCGCCGAGGTCGCCGAGACGGGCTTCGCGACCCCGCGGGAGCTTGCCGACCTTCTTGGTCACGCCGACAGCGCGGCCAACAGGCCGATCCTGCATGCCCTTGAGAAGGCAGGCGAGGCGGAGCGCAGGTCCGGAGGATATGAGCGCCCGGTCAACGCCGCGCTGCTCCTCATCGTCGATCAGCTCGACGAGCTGCTTGCCGGGGACGTCCCCGAAGACGTGAGACAGAAGTTCGCCGCCCTTCTCCACAATCTCTGCCACACCGGAAAGGTGTGGGTGATCACGACCCTGCGCGCCGACCTCTATGAGCGCTACATCGCCGTGCCGGAGCTCCTCGCCTTGAAGACGGACGGCGCGACCTACGATCTGCAGCCGCCCGGGCCGGCGGAGCTGGCCGAGATCGTGCGGCTGCCCGCCAAGGCCGCCGACCTGGTCTACGAGACGGACAGCCGCGGACGGAGCCTCGACGAGCGCGTCCTCGCCGATGCGGAGCGCGCCGACATCCTGCCCCTGGTGGAGTTCACGCTGAACCGCCTCTTCGAGGAGCGCACCGAGGTGGACGGCGAGGTCCGTCTGACGCACGCCGCCTACGGGGCGATGGGGGGCCTGGACGGCGCCATCGATCACGAAGCGGAACGCGCTCTCGCGCGGCTCGGCGAAGCGGAGCTGAAGGCGTTGCCGCGATTGCTGCGCGAGCTTGCGGCGCCGGCCGGCGGCGTCGGCCGTGACGGGGCGGCAGCGACGCATCTCACGATCCGCGCCGTCCCCTACGAGACGGTCGCGCACGATCTCTCCTCGGAGCGGCTCGTTAAGGCGCTCACGGAGGCGCGCATCCTCCTGACGAGCGGCGAGGAGAACGTCCGCTCCGTGCGCCTCGCGCATCAGCGCGTGCTCAAGAGCTGGCGTCGCGCCGGCGAGATCGTGGAGGAGCACGCGGACTTCTTCCGTATCCGCGAGGAAGTCGAGGAGGAGCGCCGGCGCTGGGAAGCGGCCGGCAAGGCGCGCGACCGGCTCATTCCGCCGGGATTGCGGCTGGCGGAGGCGGAGAGCATCCAGAAAGGCTTCAGCGACGAGATTCCCGCGAACACGCAGCAGTTCATCGCCATGTCGGGCAACCGCGCCCGCCTCAGGCAGCGGCTGACGACGGCGGCGGCGGTGATCTTCCTCGGCGTGGCCGTGGCCGCAGGGTACCTGGGATGGCTCTCGCGCCAGAGCGCGCTCGCGGAGCAGGCGGCGCGGGCGGAGGCGCAGTCGCGAGCCGAGGCCGAGCACGCTGCGCGCGAGGAGGCCGAGCGGAACTTCCAGATCGCGCGGGGGACCGTGGACGGCATCACGGCACAGGTGGCGAGCGGCCTGCGCGGCTCCGCCGGCGTGCCCCTGGAGACCGTCCACCGCGTCCTCTCAGACCTGGAATCCGCCGTCGACCGGCTGAGCGAGTCCGCCGGCGAGGACCAGGAATCGCTGTGGCGCAGCCGCTACGCGATGCTCCTGGAGTTCGGGGAGACCTATCGGTCGGCCGGCGACAGCGCCGCGGCGCTGAATGCGTTCGACGAGGCACTGGCGATTTCCGGGCGGCTTGCCGAGCAGAACCCGGACGAGGCCATGGAGCGCGAGCACGCCTTCGTGCTGCAGCGCTCCGGCATTCTCAAGCACCGCATCGGACGCTCGGAGGAAGGATTGGCGGACCTGGAGGAGGCGCTGGCGATCGGACGGCGGCTGGTCGAAGCC
>CAZMJQ010000089.1:0-11857 GCA_964566475.1 uncultured Propylenella sp.
CGCCGGGCCTCCGCCTCGCGGCGTGGCTGCTCGTGGGGCTGGCGCTCGTGCAGATCGCGCTCGGCGGGCTTGTGGCGGGCCACGACGCGGGGCTGACCTACAATACGTGGCCGCTGATGGACGGGCGCTTCGTCCCGCGCGGGTTGGGGACGCTCGCGCCGGGGTGGCTCAACCTCGTCGACAATATCGCGACGATCCAGTTCAATCACAGGATCGGGGCGTATGTCCTTGCCGCTGCTGTGCTTCTATACGCCGCCGGCTATTGGCGCACCGCTCCGCCGGTCCGCGACCGCGCAGTGCTCGTTTCCGTTCTGGTGCTGGCGCAGGTCGCGCTGGGGATCGCGACGCTCGTCCACGTCGTGCCGATCGAGCTTGCCCTCATGCACCAGGCGGCGGCGATGATCCTGCTCCTTGCGCTCGTGTGGAACGCGGCCGTGCTTCGGCGCTTCCCCTAATCCGGCAAGGACAGGATCGCCGCGCCCCGGTCGGCCGACGCGCCGTCGATCTCCACCGTGTCGCCCCTTACTCTGGTGCGTCCGCCCGCCACCAGTCCAAGCGCCATCGGATAGAGGCGATGCTCCACCTTCAGCACGCGCGCGGCGAGCGTCTCCGGGGTGTCGCCGGCAATCACCGGCACGGCGCCCTGCGCCACGATCGGGCCGGCATCGACCTCCGCGCGGACGAAGTGCACGGTCGCGCCGTGCAGCTTCACGCCCGCCTGAAGCGCGCGCTCGTGGGTGTCGAGGCCCGGAAAGAGCGGCAGCAGGGAAGGGTGGATGTTGAGCATGCGGTCGCGCCAGGCCTCGACGAACGCGGCGGAAAGGAGCTGCATGTAACCGGCGAGGCAGATCAGCTCGATGCCCGCCTCGCGGAGCGCGGCGTCGAAGCGCGCCTCCATCTCAGCCTTGTTCGGGCATTCGCGCCGGTCGAACGCCTCGGCGGCGATGCCGTGCGCGCGGGCGTGGTCCAGCCCGGCCGCGTCGGCGCGGTTGGAGAGCACCAGCGCGATCTCCGCGGGAAACGCCTTCTGCGACGCCGCGGCGATCAGCGCCGCCATGTTGCTTCCGCGCCCGGAGATCAGGACGGCGGTGCGCTTCCTCGCGTCAGCCATCGAGACCGAGGCGTCCGCGGAAGGCGACGGGCCCGTGCGTGCGCGGGACGATCCGGCCCAGCTCGACGACCGTCTCGCCGCCTTCTTCGAGCCGGGCGCGCACATCAGATGCCGTTTCGGGGGCCACGACCGCGACCATGCCGATGCCGCAGTTGAAGGTGCGGAGCATCTCGGCGTCCTGCACGGGGCCGGCGAGCCAGCGGAAGACTGACGGGACACGGATTGCGGCAAGGTCGATGTCAGCGGCGAGGTCGTCCGGAAGCACCCGCGGCACGTTCTCGACCAGGCCGCCGCCGGTGACATGCGCCAGCGCCTTCACCGCGCCGGCGGAGCGGATCGCCGCAAGGCAGGATTTGACGTAGATGCGCGTCGGCGTGAGCAGCGCCGCGCCGAGCGGAACGCCGCGGTCGAACGGCGCGGGATCGGACCATGCGAGTCCTTCGGTCTCGACGACCCGGCGGACCAGCGAGAAGCCGTTCGAATGCAGCCCGGCCGACGCGAGGCCAAGGATGGTGTCTCCCTCGGCTATGTCCGGGCGGGGGAGGAGGGCGTCGCGCTCCGCCGCGCCGACGGCGAAGCCGGCGAGGTCGAACTCGCCCGGCCGGTAGAGGCCCGGCATCTCGGCGGTCTCGCCCCCGACGAGCGCCGCGCCGGCGATCCGGCAGCCCTCGGCGATCCCCTCCACGACGTCGCCCGCCGCCGCCACGTCGAGCGCGCCGGTCGCGTAGTAATCGAGGAAGAACAGCGGCTCCGCGCCCTGCACGACCAGATCGTTGACGCACATGGCAACCAGGTCGATGCCGATCGTGCGGTATTCGCCGGTCTCGATGGCGATCTTCAGCTTGGTGCCCACGCCATCGGTCGCGGCCACGAGGACCGGATCGCGGAAACCCGCCGCCTTCAGGTCGAAAAGCGCGCCGAAGCCGCCGAGCCCGCCCATCACGCCGGGCCGCGCCGTCGCCGCGGCGGCGGGCTTGATGCGCTCCACAAGGGCGCCGCCGGCGTCGATGTCGACCCCGGCGTCCCGGTAGCTCAGGGTATTGCGCTCGCGGGCCATAGCCGCTAGCGCCTAGTGCGCCGACAGGGGGATTGCAAGAACGTCGGAAGGTGCAGCACAAGCCCGCCGCTCCGGCCCGGCGCCGCGGCCCCGGCATTCAGGTCTTCCTCGTGACCATACCCAACTTCATCACGATCGCCCGGCTGATAAGCGTCCCGCTGATTGTCTGGCTCATGATCGCGGACCGCTTCGTCGAGGCAACGATCATGTTCGTCATTGCCGGCATCTCCGACGCGGCGGACGGTTTCATCGCCAAGCGCTTCGGGGCGACGTCGGAGCTCGGCGCCTATCTCGATCCGGTCGCCGACAAGGCTCTGCTCGTCTCCGTCTTCATTACCCTCGGTTTCAGGGACCTCCTGCCTGCGTGGCTCATCATCCTCGTCGTCAGCCGCGACCTCTTCATCATCGGCGGCATGCTGCTCGCCTACATCCTCAGCAACCCGATGCCCGTCAAGCCGCTCTGGGTGTCCAAGGCCAACACCACCGCGCAGATCGTACTGATCGGCTTCGTGCTCGCCGACAGGTCGGGCGCGATGGCGCTGACCCTGCCCATTTACGCAACCGTCCTCGGCGTAGCGGCCTTGACGGTCGTTTCCGCCGGCGCCTATCTCGTCGAGTGGGTGCGCCATATGGCCGGGGGACCCGGCGAGGTGAAGGAGGGGGGACCGTGAACCTCCGGGTTCAGGCCGCATTCTGGCTCGGCGCGCTGCTGATCCTCCTGCTTTTCCTCTGGGTATTCAGCGGAATCCTGCTTCCGTTCATCATGGGAATGGCGCTCGCCTATCTGCTCGATCCCATCGCCGACGGGCTGGAGCGTTCCGGCATGAACCGCTTCTGGGCGACCATCACGATCATCATCCTGTCGCTGCTGGTGTTCACGCTGGTCGGCCTGACCCTCATCCCGCTGCTCGTCTCCCAGCTTTCCGACTTCCTGCAGGATCTTCCCAGCTATGCCGCACAGCTCGAGGCGCTGGGCGATCAGTTTCTTAGGACGGATATCGGCCGCTTCCTGGGTACGCAGCAGGAGGGCGGCGGCATAGACCAATGGGTGGCGCAGGGCGCCGCATGGGCGGCGTCGGTCCTCGGGTCGGTATGGGCCGGCGGCCGGGCCGTAATAGGCGCCATCAGCATCGTCGTGGTCACGCCGGTGGTCGCTTTTTATCTGCTCTACGACTGGGACCGGATGCTCGCGCGGGTCGACGCGCTCCTCCCGCGACAGCACGCCGACACGATCCGCGCGCTGGGGCGCGACATGGACAAGGCCATAGCCGGCTTCATCCGCGGACAGGGCGCCGTCTGCCTGATCCTCGGCCTGTTCTATGCGATCTCACTGTCGGCGGTCGGGCTCAATTTCGGGTTCCTCATCGGCTCCGTCGCCGGCGTCATCAGCTTCGTCCCCTACGTCGGCTCGATCGTCGGCTTCTTCCTTTCCGTGGGAGTCGCCTTGGTCCAGTTCTGGCCGGAGTGGATATGGATCGTGGCGGTGGCCGGCATATTCGCGGTCGGGCAGTTCGTCGAGGGCAACATCCTGCAACCGCGGCTGGTCGGCTCCAGCATCGGCGTGCATCCGGTCTGGCTGATCTTCGCGCTCTTCGCGTTCGGCTCGCTGTTCGGCTTCGTCGGCATTCTCCTTGCCGTTCCGGTGACGGCGGCCATCGGCGTGCTCGTGCGCTTCGCGGTGGAGCGCTACCGCATGAGCGGCTTCTACCTGGACAGGGCGGCCGGACCGCCCGACGATCCGGGGCTTTGACGGCCGACCGCGCCCCCCGACAGCTCCCGCTGGCGCTTGCCCACGCGCCGCATTACGGGCGCGACGCCTTCGTGGAGGGCGTTTCCAACGGGGCGGCGCTGCGGCTTGTCGAATCCTGGCCGGGCTGGCCTTCGCCGGTCGTCCTGGTGAGCGGCCCGGCCGGCTCGGGAAAGACGCATCTGGCGCATGTCTGGGCGGAGCGCGCCGGCGCCCGGATCGTGGAGGGGGCCGGGCTCAGTATCGCAACGGTGCCAGACCTTCAGGCCGGCGGCGCCATGGCCGTGGAGGATGTCGACGCAGCGACGATCCCCGAGGCCGCGCTCTTCCACCTCATCAACCGCGCGAACGAGCTCGGCGCCTGGCTGGTGCTGACGGCCGGCCGACCGGCGGAGGACTGGGGTGTCGGGCTGCCGGACCTTCGCTCGCGCCTTCGCCTTGCGACCCCGGTGGCGCTCGGGGCGCCCGACGACGACCTACTGCGCCAGGTGCTGGTCAAGCTTTTCGCCGACCGCCAGCTCATCGCCGACAAGCCGCTGGTGGACTACCTGATCGTCAGGATGGAGCGGTCGCTGAGCTTCGCCGGGGTGCTGGTACGGGCGCTGGACGCCGCGGCCCTGGCCGCCGGGCGCCCCGTCACCCGCGCCATTGCCGCCGCGGTCCTGGCGGATCTGGGCGCCGAGCGGGAAGAATTTGCGGAAAGGCAATAGGTTGTCATCATATTGTCGAACAGAGGGATGAAGAGCAATCCCGGGTAGGACGCGCTATGAGCGAAGCGATAGCCGAGATACTGCCGCCTCCGGCCGAGGAGCGGCGTAAGGCAGAGCTGGATGCCGAACTGGCGGCCAGCCCGCGGCGCTTCATCAACCGCGAGATATCGTGGCTGGAGTTCAACCGGCGCGTCCTCAAGGAGTCGGAGAACATCAACCACCCGCTCCTGGAACGGCTGCGGTTCCTCTCCATCTCCGGCAAGAACCTCGACGAATTCATCATGGTGCGCGTGGCCGGGCTGGCGGGCCAGGCGCGCGAGGCGATACCGACGGTCAGCGACGACGGCCTGAGCCCGGCCGAACAGCTCCGCGCCATCGACCTCAAGGTCGCGGAGTTGGAGCAGCAGCAGCACGCGAACTGGAGCAGGCTCCGCGAGGAATTGGCCGGCGCCGGCGTCCTGATCGTGCCCGCCGCGGACCTCGGCGGGGCCGAGAGGACCTGGCTCGAAGGCTATTTCCTCGATTCCATCTTTCCAGTGCTGACGCCGCTGGCGATCGATCCGGCGCACCCTTTCCCGTTCATCCCGAACCTCGGCTTCACGCTGGCGCTGCAGCTCTTCGGCAGGAATGGCCGCGCCATGCAGGCACTGGTTCGCTTCCCGATCAACCTCGACCGCTTCATCCAGCTACCGCCGCAGCAGGAGGAAGCGGGGCCGCTCCGCTTCGTGTTGCTGGAGGATGCCGTCGCGCTGTTCATTCCGCGCCTCTTCCCCGGCTACGAAGTCGTCGGCAAGGGGGCCTTCCGCCTGATCCGCGATTCCGACATCGAGGTGGAGGAGGAGGCGGAGGACCTGGTGCGGCTGTTCGAGCGCGCCTTGAAGCAGCGCCGCCGCGGGATCGTGATCAGGCTCGAGATCGAGGCGGACATGCCCGAGTCGCTCCGCGCCATGGTGCAGCGGTCGCTGGCCGTCTCCGACAACGAGGTGCACATCATCCCCGGCATGCTCGGCATCGACAATGTCGTCCAGCTCGTCGCCGCCGACCGCCCGGACCTGAAGTTCGAGCCGTTCACCCCGCGCTTCCCCGAGCGCATCCGCGAGCATGGCGGGGACTGCTTCGCCGCGATCCGGCAGAAGGACATCGTCGTCCACCACCCGTACGAGTCGTTCGACGTCGTGGCGCAGTTCCTGCGGCAGGCGGCGCTCGACCCCGACGTGGTGGCCATCAAGCAGACGCTCTACCGCACCTCCAACGACTCCCCCATCGTCAAGGCGCTGATCGAGGCGGCCGAGGCGGGCAAGTCGGTGACCGCGCTGGTGGAGCTGAAGGCGCGCTTCGACGAGGAGGCCAACATCCGCTGGGCGCGCGACCTGGAAAGGGCAGGGGCGCAGGTCGTCTACGGCTTCATCGAGCTGAAGACGCACGCCAAGCTCTCGCAGGTGGTGCGCCGCGAGGCCGGCGGGCTCGCCAGCTACGTGCACGTCGGGACCGGCAACTATCACCCGATCACCGCGCGCATCTATACCGACCTCAGCTACTTCACCGCGGACCCGGTCATCGCCCGCGACGTGGCGCGCGTGTTCAACTTCATCACCGGCTATGCGCCGCCGCAGGACCTGCAGCGCATGGCGGTGTCGCCGCATACCATGCGCGGGCGCATCCTGGACCTGATCCGCGCCGAGATCGGCCACGCCGAAGCGGGCCGTCCCGCCCAGATATGGATGAAGCTCAACTCGCTGGTGGACCCGGAGATCATCGACGCGCTCTACCGGGCGAGCCAGGCGGGCGTCGGGATAGAGCTGGTGGTGCGAGGCATCTGCTGCCTCAGGCCGCAGATGCCCGGCCTATCGGACAACATTCGGGTCAAGTCGATCGTCGGGCGGTTCCTGGAGCACTCGCGAATCCTGTGCTTCGGCAACGGCCACGGCCTCCCATCCGACGAGGCGATCGTCTATATCGGCTCCGCCGACATGATGCCGCGTAACCTCGACCGGCGCGTGGAGTGCATCGTCGCCCTTTCGAACCCGACGGTTCATATGCAGGTCCTGGATCAGATCATGGTCGCCAACCTCAAGGACAACGAGCAGAGCTGGGAGGTGCTGCCGGACGGGACGTCGCGCCGGATCGAGCCCGGGGAAGGCGAAGAGCCGTTCAACGCGCACCGCTACTTCATGACCAACCCCAGCCTCTCCGGACGCGGGCGGTCGCTGCAATCGTCGTCACCACGTGCTTTTTCGCCATTCCAGCGCGCCTGACGCGCATCCCGCCCAGGGGCGGATCGAGGGTCACGGGCCGGTCGGCGTCATCGATATCGGGTCGAATTCCGTGCGTCTCGTCGTCTACGAGCGGCTGGCGCGCTCGCCCACTCCGCTGTTCAACGAGAAGGTGCTGGCCGGACTCGGCGCTGGCGCGGCGGGCTCGGGCGAGCTTCCGCCCGACGCGGTCGAAAGGACATACGGCGCGCTGCGCCGCTTTTCCGCGCTGGCGCGGCAGATGCAGGTGACGGAACTGGACGTCGTCGCCACCGCGGCGGTGCGCGAGGCGTCCGACGGCGCCCGTTTCATCAGCGAGGTCGAGGCGATCTGCGGTGTGCCGGTGACGGTCCTCTCCGGTATGGAAGAGGCGCGGATCGGGGCCCTCGGCATCGTGGCCGGGTTCGAGCGCCCCGACGGTGTGGGCGGCGATCTCGGCGGCGGCAGCCTGGAGCTCGTGGAGGTGACCGGCACGCAGGTCGGCAGCGGCGAGAGCCTGCCGCTCGGCAGCCTGAGACTGCAGACAGCCGCTGGCGGCTCGCTCAAGAACGCGCGCGACATCGCACGCAAGGCGCTCGGGGATTCTGCGGTCGCGGGGCGCATGGCCGAGCGCACGTTCTACGCCATCGGAGGCACTTGGCGATCGCTTGCCAGGCTGCACATGCATGACAGCGGCTACCCGCTTCACGTCATGCACGAATACCGCCTGGACCCGGACGAGCTTGACGATTTCCTCAAGGTGCTGGTGAGGGGCCCGCTCGACCAGGTGCCCGGCATCAACGTCGTCTCGAAGCAGCGCCAGGTCCTTCTCCCGTTCGGGGCGGTCGTGCTCGCCGAGGTGCTGCGCGCCGGCAGGCCTGGCGCGGTTGCGATCTCTGCGCTTGGCCTGCGCGAGGGTCTGCTCTTCTCAAAGCTCGCGACGGCGGAGCGCGAGGAGGACCCGCTGCTGTCGGCGGCCTGGGAGCTCTGCCTGCTCCGCTCGCGCTCGCCCGCGCACGCGCTTGAGCTGATCGCGTGGACCGGCGAAGCGCTGGCGACGCTCGGGCTGGAGGAGAGCGAGGAGGAGAGGCGCCTGCGGACCGCGGCCTGCCTGCTCGCCGACATCGGGTGGCGGGCTCATCCCGACTATCGCGGCGAGCAGAGCCTCAGCATCATCTCGCATGCCGCTTTCGTGGGCGTCGACCATCCCGGCCGCGCGTACCTGGCGCTGGCGAATTACTACCGCCATGCCGGCCTTTCCGATGACGAGCTCGGGCCGGGGCTGCGCGAGATCGCGCCGCTTGCCCTGCGCGAGGGTGCGCGGGCGCTCGCCGCTGCCTTCCGGGTGGCCTACCTCGTTTCCGGTGCGGTGGAGGGCGTCCTCCCGCGCACGTCGCTGCGGGCCGCCGACGGCAGGATCGAGCTCGTTCTGCCGCCGGACCTGGCCGATCTCCGCGGCGTGCGCCTCGACAGCCGGCTGCGCCAGTTCGCGGCGCTGGGCGGGCTGTCCTACAAGGTTGTGGTCGGCGGGTAGGCTACTCGGCTGCCACGCGCGTCGAGCGGGCGGTCTCGACGACGGCGACGCCCTTGCGCGACATGCACAGGGCAAGGTCGCCGCGCTTCAGCGCCAGCGCCTGCTCACCGAAAAGGCTGCGCCGCCAGCCCCTCAGCGCCGGCACGTCGGCGGTGTCCTCCGCCGCGATCCGTTCCAGGTCGTCGGAGCCGGCGATGATTCGAGCTGCTACACCGTGCTCTTCCGCGACTTTCTTCAAGAGCACCTTGAGCAGCTCGCCGGCGGCGCTCGCATGCTCTGGCGCGGGCCTCTGCCGCGGCACGGGGGGGAGGTCCTTCTCCGCAATCTCGAAGGCGCTCTCGACCGTCGCCAGGATGGCGCGCGCCGCGGCCGAGCGCTCGAATCCCCGGGGGATCGTCCGGAGACGTCCGAGCGCCTCGCTGTCGCGCGGCTGCTGCTGGGCGATCTCGTAGATCGCCTCGTCCTTCAGCACCCGCTGGCGCGGCACGTCGCGCTGCTGCGCCTCGGTCTCGCGCCAGGACGCCAGCGCCTGCAGGACGGCGAGCTGGCGCGGTTTCTTCACCCGCATCTTCAGGCGCTTCCAGGCGTCCTCCGGGTGGGTGAGGTAGGTGGCCATGTCGGTCAGGACGGCCATTTCCTCATCGACCCACGTGGCGCGGCCCTGCTCGGCAAGCTGGGCGGAAAGCGAGAGATAGACTTCCCTGAGGTGCGTCACATCGGCAATCGCATAGCTGGTCTGCTTCGCCGTCAGCGGGCGGCGCGACCAGTCCGTGAAGCGCGACGTCTTGTCGAGCTGGTGCCCGGTGACGCGCTGGACCAGCTGGTCGTAGCTCACCTGGTCGCCATAGCCGCACACCATCGCGGCGATCTGCGTGTCGAAGAGCGGCTTCGGCACGGCGCCGGCCTGCTTGACGAAGATCTCGATGTCCTGTCGCGCCGCGTGGAAGACCTTGGTCACCTTCTCGTTCGCCATCAGCCGGTAAAACGGCGCGAGGTCGAGGCCCTCCGCGAGGGGATCGACGATGGCGGCTTCGTCCGGCCCGGCCATCTGTATGAGGCAGAGCTGCGCCCAGAACGTGCTCTCGCGCAGGAATTCCGTGTCGACTGTGATGAACGGGGCTTTGGAGAGGCGGGAGCAGAAAGCGGAAAGGGCTGCGTTGTCGGTGATGGTCGGATGTTCGGAAACGGTACGCTGCATGATTGGCCCTATAGCAAAACCCGGCGCGGCCTGTCGCCGTCAAATAAGGGATGTCGGCGCGATGAATTGCCTACCTCGACTCTCCATTCATCTAGACAACTAGTTTATACTGGCTTTCGGGCAAACTGTCAGAGCTCCTGGACCGGGTCGAGCGCGGTGAGGAAATCATCATCACGCGCAGGGGGAAGCCGGTGGCCAGACTGGTGGCCCCCAACAGGGGGTCCGGCAGGCGCCCCCGAAAGGCTACTGGCGAAGAGCTGCTTCAGATCGGCGGGGAGTTCCGGAGCCTGGTCAAAGGGGATTTCTCGTCTGCTGACGTCGACGAGATTCTCTACGATGCCGATGGGCTTCCCAAGTGATCGTGGATACGTCCGCGGTCATCGCGATCCTGCTTTTCGAGCCGGATGCGGAGGCGCTCGCAGGAGCACTGGCCGCCGCGCGTCATCCTCGCATGTCCACCGCGACCTATGTGGAACTCATCAGCGTCTGCGACCGGCGCGTGGGAGGATGCCGTCGTGAAAGCCGAACGGCTGATGGAGCGGGCGATGATCGAGCTCGTTCCTTTCACTGCCGAGCAGGCGAAGTGGGCGCGGCACGCCCGGCTCACCTACGGGATCGGCCGTCACCCGGCCGGCCTCAATTTCGGCGACTGCTTCGCTTATGCGCTCGCGAAGGAGAGCAGCGCGCCGCTGCTCTACACGGGAAGCGACTTCTCCCAAACGGACGTGCGCGCCGCGCTCTGACCCTTCGTGCCGACGGTGCCGAGAGCAGGGGCCATGGCCCCGGTCCAGGGCCTGCTTGGGCCTTGACAGGTTTTCGGCCTTCTGCGCTTTTCCGCCCCGTCTCCCCCCGGCAGATCGGACAGGAATCGCGGCTTCATGCATCGCTATCGCACCCATAATTGCGGCGCGCTTCGCGCGCCGGATGTCGGATCGTCGGTCCGCCTGTCGGGGTGGGTGCATCGCGTGCGCGACCACGGCGGGCTGCTCTTCATCGACCTGCGCGACCATTACGGGCTGACGCAGGTCGTCGCCGATCCGGATTCGCCGGCTTTCAAGACCGCCGAGCGCGTGCGGGCCGAATGGTGCGTCCGCGTCGACGGCGAGGTGAAGGCGCGCACGCCGGAGACCGTGAACGCCAACCTGCCGACCGGCGAGGTGGAGGTGTTCGCGCGCGAGATCGAGGTGCTGTCGGAGGCGCCGGAGCTGCCGCTGCCGGTCTTCGGCGAGCCGGACTACCCGGAGGACACGCGGCTCAGATACCGTTTCCTCGACCTCAGGCGCGAGACGCTTCACGCCAACATCATGCGCCGCGTGGCGGTCATCGCGAAGATGCGCGAGCTGATGCGCGAGGCGGGCTTCTTCGAGTTCGCCACGCCCATCCTGACCGCGTCCTCGCCGGAGGGGGCGCGCGACTTCCTCGTTCCCTCGCGAATCCATGCGGGCAAGTTCTACGCGCTGCCGCAGGCGCCGCAGCAGTACAAGCAGCTGATCATGATGGCGGGATTCGACCGCTACTTTCAGATCGCGCCGTGCTTCCGCGACGAGGACCCGCGCGCCGACCGGCTGCCGGGCGAGTTCTACCAGCTCGACGTGGAGATGAGCTTCGTGGAGCAGGACGACGTGTTCGCGGCGATGGAGCCGGTGATCCGCGGCGTGTTCGAGGCGTTCGCCGAGGGCAAGGCTGTGACGCCGGAGCTCCCGCGGCTCGCCTACCGCGACGCGATGCGGGCCTACGGCACGGACAAGCCGGACCTCAGGAACCCGATCCGGATGCAGCCGGTGACGGAGCATTTCGCCGGCTCCGGCTTCAAGGTCTTCGCCGGCATGATCGAGAAGGACCCGAGGGTCGAGGTCTGGGCGATCCCGGCGCCCGGCGGCGGGTCCCGCGCCTTCTGCGACCGCATGAATTCGTGGGCGCAGGGGCAGGGCCAGCCGGGGCTCGGCTATATCTTCTTCAGGGAGGGCGGAGAGGAGGGTGCCGGTCCCGTCGCCAAGAACGTCGGGCCGGAGCGCACAGAGGCAATTCGCGAACAGCTTAGCCTTAAGGCGGGCGACGCCGTCTTCTTCGTCGCGGGCAACCCGGCCCACTTCACGGCCTTTGCGGGCAGCGCACGGCAGAAGATCGGCGAGGAGCTCGGGCTCGTGAACGAGGAGAGCTTCGCGCTCGCCTGGATCGTCGACTTCCCGATGTACGAATGGAACGAGGAGGAGAAGAAGGTCGACTTCTCCCACAACCCGTTCTCCATGCCGCAGGGCGGGCTGGAGGC
>CAZMJQ010000090.1:0-15413 GCA_964566475.1 uncultured Propylenella sp.
GAGGTCCGCTTCCCCGATCCCGGCGCCAACCCCTATCTCGGCTTCACGGCGATGCTGATGGCCGGGCTCGACGGCATCAAGAACAAGATCAACCCGGGCGACGCGATCGACAAGGACCTCTACGACCTGCCGCCGGAAGAGCTGAAGGACATCCCGACCGTGTCCGCGTCGCTCCGCGAGGCGCTCGGAAACCTCGATGCCGACCGCGACTTCCTCAAGGCCGGCGGCGTCTTCGACGACGACCAGATCGACGCCTATCTCGACCTCAAGTGGGAAGAGAACATGCGCTACGAGATGACGCCGCACCCGGTGGAGTACGACCTCTACTACTCGGTGTAGCGCGTCGCGGGCGGGCCGCGCGCCTTCAGCCCCCCTCCCAGTTGCCGCGGCCCGGAAGCATCCGTTTCCGGGCCGTCTTCATTGGGACGCCGCCGGGCGCGTGCCTTGGGCCGGAGCGAGGAGCCACCCGAAGAAGCTCGCCGCAAGCGCCGCTCCGACGAGCTCCGCAACGATGAAGGCCGGCACGTCGAGCGGCCGGATGCCCGAGAAGGTCGCCGTGAGCCCGCGGGCGATCGCCACCGCCGGGTTTGCGAACGAAGTCGAGGCGGTGAACCAGTAGGCAGAGGTGATGTAGAGGCCGACGAGCCACGGAATGACGTCTGGCCGGAACCGCAGCCCAGCGAAAATCGCGCCGACCAGTCCGAACGCGGCCACGATCTCCGCAAGCCACTGGCCTGCCCCGGTCCTCAGCGTCGCGGACACCTGTAGGACGGGAAGATCGAACATGAGGTGCGCCGCCCACGCCCCGGCAATGCCGCCGGCGACTTGCGCCCCCACATAGGCCGCGGCTTCCCCGTTCGCGATGCTTCCTCGCATTCGCAAGGCCAGCGTGACCGCCGGATTGAAATGCGCGCCCGAGACCGGGCCGAAGACCGCAATGAGGACAACGAGGATGGCGCCTGTGGGGATCGTGTTGCACAGCAGCGCAAGCGCTTCGTCGCGGGTCAGCGCTTCGGCCATGATGCCGGAGCCTACGACCGCGGCCACCAGGAACGCCGTGCCGAGCGTTTCCGCCGCCAGGCGGCGCGGCAGGTCATAGGGCTGCATTGCGACGCCGGTCAGGCCCGCTCGGGCGCAGCCAGCTCGCGCCGCGCGCCGATCTCCTCCAGCCGCTTCTGCAGCGACAGACGGTCGAGGCTCGCCAGCGGCAGGCTGGTGAAGATGGAGATGCGGTTCGTCAGCATACGGCAGGTGTCGGCAAAGGCGGCCCGCCTGACCGGCTCCGTGCCCTCCGCCGCCGCCGGATCGGGCAGGCCCCAATGCGCCGTCATGGGCTGGCCCGGCCAGATCGGGCAAACCTCGCTCGCCGCGTCGTCGCAGACCGTGAACACGAAATCCATCTGCGGCGCGCCGGGCACGGCGAACTCGTCCCAGCTCTTGGAACGCATCCCGTCCGTTACGTAGTTGAGGTTGCGGAGCAGCTCCAGCGCGTAGGGATGCACCTCGCCCTTCGGGTGCGACCCGGCCGAAAAGGCCTTGAACCGCCCCTGTCCGTGACGGTTCAGGATCGCCTCGGCCATGATCGACCGGGCCGAGTTTCCCGTGCACAGAAAGAGCACGTTGTAGATCTTGTCTGCCATCGTCGCCGTTCCTCCCTGCATGTGCTCCCCGACCCCGAGACCGCCGCAAAGCTCCGGCCGTCCGTCGCAGCAGTCCTCGCTGAGGAATGTAAGAAGGCGGCGCATCGCCTCGTACTGGACGGCGTAGAAGATCTTCCGCCCTTCCCGCCGGGCCGCGACCAGCCCGGCACGCTCCAGCGCTGCCAGATGGAACGACATGCCGGTCGGCGGCACGCCGAGCTCGCCGGCAATATCGCCGGAAGGCAGCCCGGACGGGCCGGCCCTCACCAGTCTGCGGAAGGCGCGCAGCCGCACGTCGTGCGCAAGGGCGGAAAGCGCTGCGGCAGCGGAATTCTCATCCATGCAATACTACAATCATAATTGTAGTATTGCGGCAACTGGATTCTTAGGGTCCGGCCAAGCTTGGCTACTACGCTTGCTTCAGATCGCCCCGCCGCGGCGGATCGGCACCGACCCGGCCGCAGGTGACCGCCGCCACCGCGAGCGCGAAATCGAGGATGTCGGCAAGCTCGCCCTCGGGAAGCTGCGCCAGCCGTTCGCGGTCCAGCGCATCGCGGTCGCTCAGCGCGGCGAGCAGCCCGCCCATCGTGGAATCGCCCGCCCCCACCGTGTCGGCCACGCTCACCGCCCGCGCCGGCCGCGTGACGCTCGCGCCGCAGCCGAAGATGGTGGCGCCCTCGCCGCCCCGCGTGAAGAGCACCAGCCTCGCCTCCCCGGCCAGGCAGCGCGCGGCGAACGCTTCCGGCGTCGCGTCCGGCGCGATCCAGCGGAGGTCCTCCCCGCTCAGCTTCACGACATGCGCGCGGGCGAAGAATGCGTCCAGCCGCGCGCGGTAGTCGGCCTCGTCCTCCACCAGGCTGGCACGGATGTTCGGGTCGAAGCTGATGATGCGCCGGTCCGCCTCGCTTCGCATGAGCGCCGCGAACGCCTCCGCCGCCGGCATGCGGATCAGCGACAGCGAGCCGAAGTGGAGTGCGCTCACGTCTGCCCCGATCGCTGGCATGTCCTCCAGCCGCCAGTGCCGCGGCGCGCATTCCGCGTCGTAGAAGGCGTAGCGCGGCTCGCCGCTCTTCAGGTCGACGAAGGCGAGCATTGTCGGGCGGTCGAGGCGCGACAGGTAGGCGGTGGAGACGCCGTTCTCCTCCAGATGCGCCGTGATCGTCTCGCCGAAGAAGTCGGTCGACATGCCGCTCACGAAGCCCGCGGCCACGTCGAGCCGCGCCAGCGTGACGGCGACGTTGCCGGGCGAGCCGCCCACGGCCGGCCGATAGGCAGGCGAGCCGTCGCGCCCCTCGGTCGGGATGAAGTCGATCAGCATCTCGCCGTGACAGAGGATCATCCGGACGTTTCCAGCCCCTCGACATTCTTGACGCTTTGCCGGCCAGTCATCATATGCGGTCTCGATCCGACCAAGGGCAAGTTCCCATGTAGCGACACACCTTCTCTCACGCCGTGGCCCCTGAAACCACGGGAGAGGTGTGTCTATGAGCATGGAGACGATAAGACTGCGCCGCGCGGCGCTGGGTTGCGTGCTGGATGCCTGGCCGAGATGGCGCAACAAGGGCATCCGGATTGCCAATCACCCCGTCAGAGTGAACGGCGAGCACCGCGAATGGCTCACCGTCTTCGGCAAGGACGGGTCGCTGCTCCTCTGGGAGCATTTCCCCGAATCCAGGCTGATCGGCCGGATCGCCGCCGGCGAGGTCGGCCGCGGCGAACGGGTGAGCCCGCACCTCGTCCGCAAGCTCAACGGGCTGTTCTCGTAGCCCCGTAGCCCGCATGGAGCCCCCGGGTCCGGCCTTCGGCCGGCCCGAGGACAGGCGAAGCGCAATGCGGGAACGACTGTGCGACCCGCGACACGATCCCGGATTGCGCTTCGCTCCATCCGGGCTACCGATGACCCTTACCGCGCCACGGCCTGCTTCTCTCTTTCGCCCAGTGCGCCGGTGAACGCGGCGGCCATCAGCGCCTGCGGGTACGGAGCCTTCGGGTCGGCGAAGACCGCCTCGGTGGAGCCGCGCTCCACCACCTTCCCCTCCTTCATGACGATCACCTCGTCGGCCATGGCGCGCACCACGGCGAGGTCGTGGCTGATGAAGAGGTAGGAGAGCGCGTGCGCCTCCTGCAGCCGCCTGAGAAGGTCGACGATCTCTTTCTGCACGGAGCGGTCGAGCGCCGAGGTCGGCTCGTCGAGCACCACCACCTTCGGCTTGAGGATCATGGTGCGGGCGATGGCGATCCGCTGGCGCTGACCGCCGGAGAACTCGTGCGGATAGCGGTTGCGCATGGCCGGGTCGAGCTGCACCTCCTCCAGCGCCTGCACGGCGCGGCGGTCGCGCTCGGCGCGCGAGAGCGCCGGCTCGTGCACGAGCAGCCCTTCGGTCACGACCTGCCCCACGGTGAGCCGCGGCGACAGCGAGCCGTAGGGGTCCTGGAAGACGATCTGCAGCTCGCGCCGCAGCCATCGCTCCTTCTTCAGGTCGAGCTTCGTCAGGTCGCGTCCCTCGAAGCGGATCGACCCCTCGCACGGCAGGAGGCGCAGCAGCGCGCGGCCGAGCGTCGACTTGCCGGAGCCTGACTCCCCGACAATACCGATGGTCTGTCCCGCGTGCAGCGACAGCGACACGCCGTCCACGGCGCGGAGCTGAAACGTCTCGCCGCCGAGGAAGCCGCCGCCGATATGGAACACCACGTTGATGTTGCCCGCCTCCAGCAGAGGCTTCGCATCGTCCGGGATCGCCGGCTTGCTGCCCTCGGGCTCCGCCGCCAGCAGCATCTTCGTATAGGGATGCGACGGCTGCGCGAAGATGCGGGCGACGGGCCCTTCCTCCACGACCGCACCTTGCCGCATGACGTAGACCCGGTCGGCGAAGCGGCGGACGATGCCGAGGTCGTGCGTGATGAACATGACGGCCATGCCGAGTCGCGCCTGCAGGTCCTTCAAGAGCTCCAGGATCTGCGCCTGGATGGTCACGTCGAGCGCCGTCGTCGGCTCGTCCGCGATGAGGATGTCGGGGTCGTTGGCGAGCGCCATGGCGATCATGACGCGCTGCCGCTGGCCGCCGGAAAGCTCGTGCGGGTAGGCGTCGACGCGCTGCTCCGGCCGCGGAATCTGCACCAGGCGCAGAAGCTCGATCGCCCGCTCGCGCGCCCTGCGCCGGTCGAGCCCGCCGTGGTGCATCAGCGGCTCCGCGATCTGAGTGCCGACACGGTAGAGCGGATCGAGCGAGGTCATCGGCTCCTGGAAGATCATGGTGATCTTGGCGCCGCGGATGCGGTTCAGCCTGCGGTGCGACAGACCGATCAGCTCCTGGCCGCGATAGCGCACCGAGCCCGCCGCGCGCCCGTTCGAGGACAGAAGCCCCATGGCCGCCATCACCGTCTGGCTCTTGCCCGACCCCGACTCCCCGACGATGGCGACCGTCTCGCCCGGCATGACGTCCATGTCGATGCCCTTGACCGCGTGCACCTCGCCGTCCGCCAGGCTGAACCGCACATCGAGGCCCCGCATCGTAAGGATCGGCGACTGATCCTCGCGGGGCATGGCCTCAGCGATCCTTCGGATCGAGCGCGTCGCGCAGCCCGTCGCCCACGAAGTTCAGCGCGAACAGGATGAGGATCAGCGCAAGCGACGGGTAGATCAGCAGCCACCGGGCGCCCTGCAGGTTCGCCGCCCCTTCGGAGATGAGCACGCCGAGGCTGGTCAGCGGCTCCTGCACGCCGAGGCCGAGGAAGGAGAGGAAGCTCTCGAGCAGGATGACCCTCGGCACAAGCAGCGTCAGGTAGACGACGACGGGCCCGAGCGTGTTGGGGATGATGTGGCGGCGCAGGATGCCGGGGGCGCCGACCCCCAGCGCTTCCGCCGCCTGCACGAACTCCTGACGCTTGAGCGAGAGGGTCTGTCCACGCACGATGCGGGCCATGTCGAGCCACTCGATGGCCCCGACCGCAATGAACATCAGCACGAAGTTCCGCCCGAAGAAGACGACGAGCAGGATCACGAAGAAGACGAACGGCAGCGAGTAGAGAATGTCGACGAAGCGCATCATGAGCCCGTCGATGCGGCCGCCGAAATAGCCGGCCACCGCGCCGTAGCTCACGCCGATCGCCAGCGCCACCAGCGAGGCCAGCAGCCCGATGGCGAGGGAGATGCGGATGCCGATCAGCGTGCGCGAGAAAAGGTCCCGCCCGTTGCCGTCGGTCCCGAACAGGAAGCGCACCCGCGTGACGTCTGCCGCCATGACGCCGGAGCGCCCGTCCGCGCTGAGGTCCTCGAGGCGCGCATTCGCGAAGAGATCGGAGCGATCCACGTAGCGGACGATGCGCGGATCGAGCGGCTCGTCGTCGGAAACGCGCGCCCGCACCGTGGAGCCGTCCACCTCGACGGTCCCCACCTCGACCCGCGCCCGCGATACCACACTCTCGAAGGCCGGAATGATCCGCTCCTCGCGAGGATAGGGCTCGAGGCTCGCCGGCACACGGACGTACTGCGGATAGACGCGATTATAAGGGTGCGGAGAGACGATCGGGCCGATGATGCTTGATAGCGCGAGGGAGATCAGGACTGCGGCGCTCACCATGGCCGCCTTGTTGCGCCGCAGCCTGCGCCATGCGTCCTGCCACAGCGAGCGCCCCGCCGCGCCGCCCGCGACGCCGCCGCCCGCGAAGGCCGCCGCTCCTGTGCCTGTGCCCTCGGCCATCGACCCCGCTCAATCGTAGCGCACGCGCGGATCGAGCCACGCGTAGAGCATGTCCACGACCAGATTGAACAAGACGACGAAAATGCCGATGATGATCACCGTGCCCATCACCAGCGTGTAGTCGCGGCCGAGCGCCCCTTGCACGAAGTAGCGGCCGATGCCCGGTATGCCGAAGATGGTCTCCACGACCACCGAGCCGGTCAAAAGCGCCGCCGCGGCCGGCCCGAGATACGAGACGACGGGCAGGATCGCCGCCCTCAGCGCATGCACGACGACCACCACGTACGCCGGGAGCCCGTAGGCGCGCGCCGTGCGGACGTGATTGGACCGCAGCGCCTCGATCATCGCCCCGCGTGTCAGGCGCGCGATGACGGCGACCTGCGGCAGCGCGAGCGTCGTGACCGGAAGGATCTTGTTCTGCCACGAGCCGTCGCCCCAGCCGCCGGCCGGCAGCCAGCCGAGCATGACGCCGAAGACGAGACTGAGGACGGGCGCCACGACGAAATTCGGGATGGTGATTCCGAGCGTCGCCGTGCCCACGACCAGGTAGTCCAGCGACGTGTTCTGGCGCAGCGACGCGCATACGCCGAGCGTGGTGCCGACGATGAATGCAAGCGCCAGGGCCATGGAGCCGAGCTGCACGGAAATCGGCAGGCCGGTCCGCAGCAGGTCGATCACCGTGAAATCGCGCCGCGTGAAGCTCGGCCCGAAGTCGCCCTGCAGCAGATTTCCGAGATAGATGAAGTACTGCTGCCAGACCGGCTTATCCAGATTATAGGCCCGGTCGAGATTCGCCAGGATGAGCGGGTCGATCGGGCGCTCGAGGTTGAACGGCCCGCCCGGAGCGATCCGCATCATGAAGAAGGCAATGGTGACGATGATGAAGATGGTCGGAATTGCGCCGGCGAGCCGCCGAAGGGCATATCGGGACATGGCTGGCGTTCGCCCCCGCCGCTTCCTCTAGCGGGCTCGCGGAGCCGGTCGGCCCCGCGAGGTCCGCACTCCCTCGATCAGTCTTCGATCGACATGAACCGGGTGGCGTGGACGTCCTGGATGTTGTCCTCCCAGCCCTTCAGCTTGTCGGAGACGAGCGCCCGCGAGGAATAGTAGAGGATCGGTATGATGGGCATTTCCTCCAGAAGGAGGGTCTCCGCCTGACGCAGGATCTCCGCCCGCGCCTCCAGATCCGTTTCGGTCTCCGCCTGCTCCATCAGCGCGTCATATTCGGCATTCTCCCAGCGCGGGTAGTTGAAGCCGAGGTTGTCGCTTTCGAACAGGAACAGGAAATTCTGCGGATCGTTGTAGTCGCCGATCCAGCCGGCGCGGACGATATCGAAGTCGCCGTCCTGCTTCAGGTAGTCGAAGTATCCGGTCCCCTCCATCTCGAAGATCGTCGTCTCGATGCCGATCCCTTTCAGCATCTCCGAAACGGCGGTCATCGTGTTCTTGTTGTTCTCGGAGGTGTTGTAGCGCAGCTCCACCGACAGCTCGCCCGGCTCGATGCCGGCTTCCTCCAGCAGCGCCTTCGCCGCGTCCTCGCGGTCGAGGATGTCGGTGTCCTTGTAGTCGAGGAAGACCGGGTTCTGGTAGTTGGAGATGCCCTCCGGGACCATCGAGTAGCCCGGCACCATCGTGCCCTGCCATATCTCCTCGGCCAGGAACTCGCGGTCGATGGCCATGGACATCGCGCGCCGCACGCGCGGATCGGACAGCTTCTCCTTCTTGACCTTGATGGGAAGGTAGTAGGTCCCGAGATACGGGGTCACCCGCACCTGATCGCCGAGGGTCTCGCGCATGTAGTCCATCTGCTCGGCCGGGATGTCGGAGCACGAGTGCACCTCGCCCGCCTCGAAGCGGCGCAGGCAGGTGGCCCGGTCCTCGAAGGGGATGTAGTTGATCTCGTCGATCTGGACGTTCTCGGCGTCATGGAAATTGGCGTTCTTGCGCATGACGATCTTGTCGTTCGGCGTGAACGAGACCAGCTCGTAGGCGCCGTTCGTTACGAGATTGCCCGGCTGCACGAAGGCGTCGCCATGCTCCTCCACGGAGGCGGGGTGCAGCGGCAGCCCGGTCTGATGAGTGAGCAGCTCGAGGAAATAGGGCGTGGGATTCTCCAGCGTGATCTCCACCGTCCGCTCGTCGACCGCCCGTGCGCCCAGCTCCTCCTTCGGCATGTCGCCGGCGTTGATCGCTGCGGCGTTCTTGATCGGGAAGAGGATGTTGGCATAGCCGGCGGCCGTCGCCGGATCCATGATTCTCCGATAGGCGAAGACGAAGTCTTCCGCTCTGACGGGATCGCCGTTGGACCACTTGCCGTCCTCCCGCAGTGTGAACGTGTAGACCAGTCCGTCGTCGGAGACTTCCCAGCTTTCGGCGGCGCCGGGAATGACCTCGGCCTTCGGATCGTAGATGACAAGCCCCTCGTAGAGGTCTCGCAACAGGTTCGCTTCGGCGATCGTGGAGGTCTTGTGCGGGTCGAGTGACACCGGATCGGTGTCGTTGCCGCGATTGTAGACCACCTGCGCCGAGGCCGCGCCGGCGAGCAGCCCGGCGAGGCATACGCCCGCCGTGAGTTTGCTGAGGGACTTGTACATGTGAAAGCCTCCTTGCTGGAAGGTGCCCGATAGCAATTGGACTGAGCCTAGCCCCGTCCTGTGGGCCCGACAATCGGTCTTGCCGCAAGAAACTGTCGGAAGGGGGCGCGGCCCACGGGATTCCCCTTGAAGCGGCGCGCGCAAAGCGTAGATAGGCGCAGCGCCGATCTTCGTGCGGCAGGCGCCGCACCGGCCCTGGCCGCAATGCCCGAATGCCAAGAGCAGGCCCCGCCCGTTCCGCCTCCGATCCCGACCTGAAGATTCGCAAGGCGCGGCCGTCCGACGCCCCGGTCCTGGCGCGGCTGGAGGAGGAGATCTTCCCGTCCGACCGGATGAGCCGGCGAAGGTTCGCCGCATTGGCGCGGCGGCCGACAGCACGAATGCTTGTCGCCTGCCACGGCTCCGAGGTGGCCGGCTACGCCATCCTCCTCACCCGCCGCGGCATTCGCTCGGCCCGGCTCTACGCGCTCGCGGTTGCGCCACAGGCGGCCGGCCGCGGCATCGGCAAGCGCCTCCTGGCCGAGGTCGAGGCCGCGGCGCTGAGACGGCACGCCCGCCGCGTCCGCCTGGAAGTGCGGGCGGACAACGGCAGGGCTATCCGGCTTTACGAGAGCGCCGGATACCGGTTGATCGGCGAACGGCCCGGCTACTACAGCGACGGCATGAGCGCCCTGCTCTATGCGCGCGACCTGCCGCCGGCAGAGCGGCGGCGGGCCGAGCTTTCGCGTCGCGCGGCCTGAGGACGGGAGCGGACATGGACAACTGGGTTCTCGTCGCCGACCAGCCGCGCGACCTCGACGCGCGGGACCTTCCGCACCTCGTCGTCTCCTCCGACGACTACGTCACCCGCCCCTATATGCTCGGCGGCGCGCGCCAGAAGATCATCATCCTCGCCCGCTCCTACAACTACCAGACCGCCGGTTACTATTGCGCGCTGCTGGCGGAGGCGCGCGGCCACCGCGTCCTGCCGAATGTGGAGACGATGCTCGACCTCAGGAGCCGTGCACATTACGAGCACGCCCTTCCGGAGATCGAGGAGGCGTTGAACCGCGACATCAAGAGCCTTTCCGGCGTCCCCCCGGAGACCCTGTTCGTGGCCTTCGGACTGACCGAGACGCCGGGCTTCGAGCGTTTCGCACAGGTGCTCTTCGAGTGGTTCCGCGCGCCCGGCCTGACGGTCACGCTGAAGGGCGATTCATGGCGCTCGGTCCGCAAGATCGAGCTGACCGCCCTCTCTCGCTGCCCGCCGGAACGGAAACGGTTCTTCACCGCGTCGCTCAAATCCTACACCGTCCGCAAGTGGCGCGCCCCGAAGCCGCGCTCCGTCCCGCGCCATTCCATCGCCGTGCTCCATGATCCGAACGAGGCGATGCCGCCGAGCAACCTCGAAACGCTGAAGCACTGGGCCAAGATCGCCGCTCCGCTCGGCGTGGAGGTCGAGCCGATCACGCGCAAGGACCTGGGGCGCCTGGGCGAGTTCGACGCGCTGTTCATCCGCGAGACGACGTCGATCCGCAACCATACCTACTACTTCGCCCGCCGCGCCACGATGGAAGGCATGCCCGTTATCGACGACCCGATGTCGATGATCCGCTGCACCAACAAGGTCTATCTGTGGGAGCGCCTGACGCATGCCGGGCTGCCGGTGCCCGACACGATCGTCATCCAGGACCCGGCGGACGTCGGCCGCGCCGCCGACACGCTGGGCTTCCCGGTGGTCGTGAAGATTCCCGACGGCTCCTTCAGCCGCGGCGTGCGCAAGGCCGACACGATGGAGACGCTGAAGGCGGTCGTGGCGGAGTTCTTCAGGGAGACGGACATCCTGCTCGCGCAGCGCTTCGTGCCGACGAAGTTCGACTGGCGCGTCGGCGTGCTGGCCGGCCAGCCGCTTTTCGTCTGCCAGTACAAGATGGCGAAGCGGCACTGGCAGATCGTCCACCACCGCGAGGACGGCACGTCGGACGAAGGCAATTTCCGCACGCTGCCCATCGACCAGGTGCCGCCCGAGGTGCTGGACGCGGGCGTGCGCGCCGCGAGCCTCATCGGCGACGGGCTCTACGGCGTCGACCTGAAGGAGACGCGGGACGGCGTCACCATCATCGAGATCAACGATAACCCGAACCTCTGGCACGGGGTGGAGGACGCCGTCGGCAAGGCCGACATCTGGAACCGCCTCACCCGCTGGTTCACCACCCGCATCCGCGCCTGAGCGCCGCCGTCTCCCGTTTCACCTTCGGCCGCTCCAAGGATGCGCGCCGTCATGAATGTGTGATCCTCTCCCGCTACCACCTTGGAACGGTTCTAAAAAAGTGGAACCGGAATTTCAACTTTACACAGGTGCGCATTCGCGCATCCGGGCGCATGCCAGAATCGCGACGGGAGCCACATCAAATGAACGAGGTCAGCCGCAAGAGAGTCTCTGCCGACGAGTGGGACGAGATCAATTTCCCCCGCCCCGAAACAACCGACTTCGACCGGGTCGTGGAGAGCGCCATCTCGCGCCGCGGGTTCCTGGGCGGCGCCCTGGTCTTCGGCTCGGGCGCCGCGGCCATGGGCGCCGGATTCCTGAACCCCATCTCGGCGGCCGCGCAGCAGTCGCCGCGCTTCGCCTTCACGCCGATTCCGATCTCCACCGACAACACCGTCCACGTGCCTGAGGGCTACACCTGGCAGCGCCTGATCAGCTGGGGCGACCCGCTGTTTCCGGGCGTGCCCGAGCTCGATCACGAGATCGGCGGATCGGTCGAAACCTCCGACAAGGTGTTCGGCGAGAACACCGACGGCATGGAGCTGTTCGTCATCGGCGGCAGGCAGGTCATCGCCGTGAACCACGAATACACCAACAACGACATCAACCTGCCGCAAGCGGCGGACGGCGTGCCGCGCGATGCCGACGACGTCCGCAAGCTGCAGAACCTGCAGGGCGTCGCCGTCATGGAGGTCGCGGAAGGCGAAGATGGCTGGCAGGTCGTCGTCGACAGCCCCCTCAACCGCCGCATCACCCACAACACGCCGATGCGCATCACCGGTCCCGCCGCCGGTCACGACCTCCTGAAGACGGAGGCCGATCCGACCGGCGCCGAAAGCCTCGGCACGTTCAACAATTGCGGCTCCGGCAAGACGCCCTGGGGCACGTATCTGACCTGCGAGGAGAACTTCAACGGCTATTTCGGCGCCACTGAGGAGACGGAATTCTCCGAGCAGGTCGCGGAAGGGTACAAGCGCTATGGCATTGCGGCCGGAGGCTGGGGATACGACTACCACAAATGGGACGCCCGCTTCGACACGTCGAAGAACCCCAACGAGCCGCACCGCGCCGGCTGGATCGTCGAGATCGATCCGTCCGATCCGCAGAGCACACCGGTAAAGCGCACAGCGCTCGGACGCTTCAAGCACGAGAACGCGGCGGCCGTGCTCGCGCCGGACGGCCGCGTTGTGATCTACATGGGCGACGACGAGCGCGGGGAGTTCATCTACCGGTTCGTCCCGCGCGACCCTTATGTGCCGGGCGGCGACACGTCCGCTCTGCTCGACGAGGGCCAGCTCTACGTCGCCAGGTTCAACGACGACATGACCGGCGAGTGGATGGCGCTGACGCCGGAGGCCACCGGCATGGCGGTAGCCGAGATTGCCATCTTCAGCCGCATCGCCGCCTCGAAGGTCGGGGCCACGACGATGGACCGCCCGGAATGGGTGGCGGTGAGCCCTGTGTCGATCGAAGCCTATTGCGCGCTGACCAACAACAGCCGCCGGGGGGTCAGCCCCAATGCCGGCGGCGACTGGACGCCGGTGGCAGGTCCCAACCCGCGCGAGGCCAACGAGTACGGGCAGATCGTGCGCTGGCGCCCGGCGGGCGACGATCACGCCGCCGACACCTTCGAATGGGACCTCTACGTGATGGCCGGCAACCCGACCGTCCATGACGATGCCTATGCCGGGTCGGCGAACGTCAATGAGGGCAACCTGTTCAACTCGCCCGACGGGATGGTGATCGACTCCACCGGCATCGTCTGGATCCAGACCGACGGCGACGATTCCAACGAAGGCAGCTTCGCGGGGCACGGCAACAACCAGATGCTCGCCGGCGACCCCGTGACGGGCCGGATCGAGCGCTTCCTTACCGGCCCCAACGGCTGCGAGGTGACGGGCCTCTGCTGGTCGGCGGACCGCCGCACCATGTTCGTCGGCATCCAGCATCCGGCGGCCCCCTTCCCCGATGGCGAGGGCATGCTGCCGCGCTCATCGATCATTGCGGTGAAGCGCGAGGACAACGGTCCCGTAGGATAATTTGAGGCAGCTTTGATCCGGGCGCACCGATCTCCGGTGCGCTCCCTTTCATGCACGGCGCCGGGGTCCGCACCCTTGAACGGCAGCGTCGGTTCGCTGCCCATCCGCTTCATCCACCGCCGCCGAAAAACGTGACTTGACCCCGTGCGCATGAGGAATAGATTCACGGAAGAATGCAAAGGAGGAGGTCTAAGAAAATGAAACCTCCGGACCGAGATCAGCCGGTCGCGTAGGCTGGCGCGCTGCTTGCGGGATCGGCGGCCTCAAGATCGAAATCGATATACATGCAACGCAGCGTGATGACTGCGAAGCGCAGGCGTGAAGCATCGGACGGCGTCAGTCGATGCTGCCACAGATGTGATTTCGCAGTCTGCTGCGATACCTGAAGTGAGAGAGGGCTCATCCGGACTTCTTGATGGGACCAGAACGCACCGGTCCCCGTGGAAATGGTGGGAGTCTTACCCAGAAGCCCAATCCCGGGCGGCCTGCAAGGCGCGACGCGCTCCGCGACGGCAGGCCGCCTTTCTCATGCCCGATGATGCCGCCTGCGGTCGGCTCCGCCGATCCGTCCCCCGATGATCGAGACCCTGACCGACTGGCTGGCCGATCCGCTCGTCCGGGACTGGTACCTTGCCTTCTGCGTCGCGCTCCTTGTCGTGCCCATGCTTGCGCTCGCCATCTGGTACCATGCCGGCATCCGCAAGAGCGCCGGCGGCCGCGCCCTGATGGAGCGCCAGTCACGAAGCGCCCCTTCCCGCTTCCGCCCACAGCCCGGCGAGGGATTGGCCATGGCCCGCGACATACGGGCCGGTCGATACGGCGCCCGCGCCAAGGCCATGCAGCACGTCGTCTACTGGGTCTGCGGCGCCTGGGTCGCAGCGCTGATCGTCTGCGTCGGGCTCCTGATCTATGCCGACGAGGTGAACCGCCCCCCGTTCTGAAGCGGCGGCCGCCGCGCGCCGCCGGCAGCGCTGAAACGCGACCTCTCACGAACGCCGGGCGCCGCGTGCCGCCTTGCTGCTTCGGCGCGGCGGCCATACAACTCCAGCCATGTCCCGCGCCGAACGCCGTTCGCCCCCCGACCGAGACTCAAGCCTCGGGCGCTGGCGCGACCTCGCACGGAAGGCGCTCAACGGCGACGACATCTCGGTCCTCGACTGGCGCACGCGAGACGGGATCGTCGTGGAGGCGCTCTACGCGCGGCGGCCCGATGCGGTGTCCATCGCAGGGCGTGGCGCGCGCCCGTGGCGTATCGTTCAGGTCGTTGACGACGCCGATCCGGATGCGGCGAGCCAGCAGGCGATCGAGGATCTGGAAGGCGGCGCGACGGGGCTTTCCATCCGCTTCGCCGCTGGAGCGCCTGGGAACGGCCTTCCGCCGAGCCCCGAAGCGCTTCGCATCGCCCTCGAAGGCATCGACCTTGCCGCGATCCATCTCCGCCTTGAGCCGCACACGGACGGGATCTCGGCCACGCGGTGGCTGCGGGAGATCGTCGAGACCAGCGGCGTCGCGCCCGAGCTGACGGATATTTCGTTCGGCCTCGACCCGGTCGCCGCGCTGGCCGCGGCTGGTACGCCCGTCGGCGCGCAAGACTTCGGCGCCTGCGTGCGGGACCTCTCCTCCGCGCACTTTCGCGGGCCGTTCGCCACGCTCGACGGCCGCGTCTACCACGAGGCAGGCGCTACGGAGGCGCAGGAGCTGGCAGGCATCCTCGCCGCCGCCGCGTGGTGGCTGCGCACACTCGCCAAGGCCGACATCGCCCCTGCCGAAAGCCTCCCCCTCCTCGGCGCCGCCATCGCGACGACCCAGGAGCAGTTCCTCTCCATCGCCAAGCTGCGCGCCCTGCGTCTGGCCTGGGCCCGGCTCGCGGAACTTTCCGGAGCGCCGGCTTCGCCGCTCAGGCTGCACGCCGGGACCAGCCGCCGCATGATGACCCGCGCCGACCCTGCGACGAACCTCCTGCGCACGACGCTTGCCGCGTTCGCGGCCGGCGTGGGCGGCGCCGACAGCATTACCGTCCTGCCGCACACGTCGGCGCTGGGCTCGCCCGACCGCGATGCAAGGGCGCTTGCCCGGAACATTCAGCTCCTGCTCATCGAGGAGGCGCATACCCACCGGGTGGACGACCCGTCGGCCGGGTCGGGCGCCATCGAGGCCCTCACCGAGGCGCTCGCCGAGCAGGCATGGACGGA
>CAZMJQ010000091.1:0-4985 GCA_964566475.1 uncultured Propylenella sp.
GCGGAGATCTACGCGCAGGTCGAGGCGATGCCGGAGGTGCTGGAGGCGCTCGCCATCGGTCAGGACTGGGACGGCGACGTCAGGATCGTGCTCTTCGTGCGGCTGGCGGACCGCGTGACGCTCACCGATGATCTCGTCGCCACCATCAAGTCAAGAATCCGCGCAGGCGCCTCGCCGCGCCACGTGCCGGCCAAGGTGCTCGCCGTCGCCGACATCCCGCGCACCAAGTCCGGCAAGATCACCGAGCTCGCCGTGCGCGACATCATCCACGGCCGCGAGGTGAAGAACAGGGAGGCGCTGGCGAATCCCGAGGCGCTGGAGCTTTACCGGGGGCTGGAGGAACTGCAGACAGGTTGAGCGATGCCGAGCAAAGAGGCCGCGGACAACCCGCGGGCCTCCGTCAGATCACGCTCGGCCTTTAAGCCGTGCCGTCCCGGGTCAGCCCAACGTCGTATTGGTCGCCGTGTTGTTCCGCTCGTTGCACTCGTAGACCTGATTGCCGATGTCCACCGTGACGCTGATCATGCAATCGGGGTCGAAGCAATTGCCGCCGGGGGGCGTCGTGATGATCACCGTCTGCTGCTGGCCGGCCAGCAGACCGCCCGCAAACGGAGCGTCGACGACGACGGACTGGGCCGGATCGGCGACCGATCGGGCAACGAACGCGTCGGCGTCGCCCGGTCCGATATTGGCGACCGTGTAGTCGAACTTGGTCACGCACGTCCCGGCGCCTCCCGGACAGCTCACGCTCGGCCGGCCGATGTCGCGAACGGTCAGGTCCGGACATTGATCCGGCTTGTCCGCACCCATGTCGCGCATTCCGATATGCTCGACGTCGATGCTCGTCACCGAGGTGACTTCGGACTCCCTGTCGAGGCCTGCGGCAGTGTAGACCGCTGTCACATCGAGCTCCTGAGTGCTCTGCACGACGACGAACCCCTTGATGAATGAGTCGGGCAGCCTCCCATCGAAGACCTCGTTGACGATGTCGTCGCAGTCGACCTCCAATGCCTCGTCATAGCCGAGCTTGTGCCGGGCGATCGGGATCACCTTGCCGGGCGCTTCTTCCCGCGGCGGATAGGTCAGGGCGAGCTTTTTCTCGAACACGGCCGGTTCACGCCCAGGATTGTGGATGTTGACTGCGGTGCCGTAGAACCCCCGGACCAGCTGCATGCTCCGCGGATCCTTCTGCAGGCCGCACACGACCTTGCTGGAATATTCGTACTTGTAGGCCACCCGCGGCGGCTCCTCCCTCCCGCACTCGGGATTGCGGAAGCTGGCGACGCGCGTCCGCCAGCCCGCGGTCGACGTGGTCGCATAGTATTCCGTCGTGTACCAGAACGTGCAGTCGTCGGCCGGGTCGACGTCCATGCTGGAGTAGTTGCCGTAGCGGCTCGACGAATGCGTCTGCGCACCGCCGCCGGCGACGATCACGGCTTCCGGCTGCGTCATCGTGCCGGGCGGGTCGGAGGCAAGACGGCCGGTGCGCCGGATGCTTGGAAACACCTCGCTGCTCGAGACGCTGTAGCCAAGGCCGATATTGCCGTCCTGGTCCATGGCGATGGAGCCCATCCAGCGGTGCTCCTTGTCAGGGGCGTACGTTCCCTGCTGGAAGATCGACCACGCACCGCCGCCGGACCGTCTCAGCTCGTACCAGCGTATCCCCGCAAGGTCCTCTCCGTTTGCATCGACCGTATGGTTCAGCACCATCCCTTCGTGCGTGCCGAAGTTGCGGAACTGGAGCCGCCACATGGGCCAGACCGTCAGTGTCTCGAGCCGCTGCGTCACGCCCGGCTGCGGAATGCATGCTCCGAGAAGCGTGGCCGAGCAGAGGACCGAGTCGAAGGGTTCGGTCGCCAGGCTTGCGATCTGCGAAAAGGTCGAGCCAGCCGGATTGCTCCAGTCGACATCGAAGGCGAAGACCTCGAGGCGATCCGTGCCGCCGAAGCGCTCCCCGTCCACCTGGCGGACGAAGAAGTTCGGCGTGCCGGCCGGAGGCGGCGGCCCGTCGAGGTCGCTCGGCATGAGGAAAAGTGACGGTGCCGGCACGGAGAACTGGACCAGACCTGCCGGCGCGCCGGCGAGCATCTGGTCACGCTCCAAGGCCCATACGTCGAGACCGCCATTCGGGAAGCCGCGCTGCGTGCCCATGTAGTAGGCGTCGGGCCACACCGCGATCTTCGGGTAGTCGGGAAACACCGGCGCACCGCTGGCTCCATCCGTCGTCGGGAACGCGTACAGAAACCAGCCGCCGGAGACCGGGTCGGGCGTGCGCGAAATGGCGACGCATTCGAAGAAGCCCTGGTTGCCGCCCGGCAGCGCGAACTGGCTGATGAGCCAGCGATCGGCCAGTTCATCGTATCGAACGATGGGATCGCCGTTGTTGAGGGTCTCGCACGGACCGCCGAAGTTGCCCCACAGGGCATTGATCAGCACCGGGCCGGCCAGCAGGTTGCCGCTCTTGTCGTAAATCGCGAAGGCGGAGTTGACCATCTGGACGTAGTGGTTCGGGCCGACATCGCCGACCGTGTCCGGAGGAAGCACGCCCGTGGCGCCGATGCCCTCGAAGTTGACGCCCGCAACCGGCGCCATCACAACGGCATCGAAGGTCTGCAGAACCTCCGGGCCCTCGACGACCGGCGTCGGGCCCATATCCTCTTTGAGGTCCCTGACTGTGCGTACCGGATCGCCCGGACTCCAACTCGGCATCGCCTCCGGCGTTAGGGCGCGCATGTTCGTATCGAGGATGATGGGGGCCACCGGCTCGTAGACCTGCGGTTGAGGGCCCCGTTCCTGGGCGCTGGCTGCGTGGTGCAACGCCACGCCACTCAATACCGCCGCCGCAATCAATGCTGGATGAGACCGACCGGCGAGCTTCGGCGCAAACCACAGTGTCAACCCGCGCATGCTACTCCCTCCCCTTCGCAAGCAGCGGCGCCATCCGGATCCTGTTAGAGCCTCTTATTCTTCGGCGTCGCTCTCCCTCAGATCAGGCACGATCCAGACCGGACCGCCCTCTCGATACGGCTCGACTGTCGGAAGGTCCTCGACCCCTCCCTCAAGCGCGCGAGGCGCGACCGGTGCACGCACGATCGGCTTCAGCGGCTCAGGTGGCAGCATTTCGATGACGGCATCCGATCCCGGCTCCCCGCTCTGGCGCAGGTCCGGAACCACGCGAACGGGATCTCCCGGCCTCCAGCGCATAGCAGGGCTCTCCTGCGTCAGCTCACCGAGGCCCTGCTCCTGTACCTGCGGCGAGACCGGCCCGGCGGATGTTCCGGCCGCGCCCGCGGCTGTCGTCGCAAGTGGTATTGCAAGCATCGCTCCAAGCAACGCGATGCACCTCTCGTGCGCAGCTTTCGTGATGGATTGCAGCACTGCCGGGCACATGATCGAGCTCGCCGCGAGCGTCATCGTCCCCTCCGAGAAGGCGACTTGAGGGCCCCCTCGCATTCCATTTGATCTCTTGAACGAAGGTATGGACTAATTGCGACCTAAAATAGGCGCGTGTCATGCGGCTCCGCGCACGCCTAACAAAAGCAGTACAACTCGAAGCCAAATCGAACCGTCAATTATGAAAATCGGATCAGTATCTTTGCGCTTCTTCTCCGCGAACGGATGCTGGAGATTCTTCCGCTGAGCGGCGGCCCATGCGGAGTCCGATGCCACTATTAACGCTAGCAAGTATGATCACCGGGATCAGCCCCACCGCCACGATCGCCAGCGCCGCAATCGCTCCGTCCTCGTAGGTGCCGCGCTTGGCCTCGCCGTAGAGCGCCGTCGCGAGCGTGGTGAAGTTGAACGGCTGGAGGAGCAGCGTCGCCGGCAGCTCCTTCATGCAGTCGACGAAAACCAATGCCGCCGCCGAAGCCATGGCCGGCCTCAGCAGCGGCAGGTGGATCGTCGCGAGAACCGTCGCCGGGCGGCGGCCGAGGCTGCGCGCCGCCATGTCGAGATGCGGGCTGACCTTGGCTAGCCCCGATTCGATACCGCCGGCTGATATCGCCAGGAAGCGCAGGACGTAGGCGAGGACGAGCGCGGCGCCCGAGCCGGTGAGGATCAGACCGGTGGAGATGCCGAACGTGGCGCGCATGACCGCATCGACCTGGTTGTCGAACGAGGCGAGCGGCACCAGCAGGCCGACGGCGAGCACCGTGCCCGGCACGGCGTAGCCGATGCTCGCGATCCGCACCATAGCCGGCGCCGCGGGGTGACGCGACAGGCGCACCGTATAGGCAAGGAGCAGCCCGACGAGAATGGCGACGATGGTCGCCGCCGCCGCCAGCGTCACGCTGTTGGCGATCCAGTCGAAAAGCGCGTTGGGCACGCCGGCGAAGCGGACGCGGCGCCACGTTTCCACGATGAGGTAGCTCGCCGGAATGAGGAAGCCGAAGCCGATGGGCAGGAAGCACGCAAGCGTCGCGCCGAGCGCCGCAATGCCGCGGAGCGGCCGCGGCGTCGGGGCATGGTCCCGCCTCGCGTGCGCGAAGAAGCGCTGCCGCCGCCGCGCCCAGCGCTCCAGCAGGATGAGCGCGAAGACGACCGAAAGCATCACGAGCGCGATCTGCGCCGCGCCCTCCACGCTCATGCGCACGGTCCAGGTCGTGTAGATCGACACCGTCAGCGTGCGCACGCCGAGGAACTCCGAAGCGCCGATATCGTTCAGCGCCTCCATCAGCGCCAGGCTGACGCCGACCGCGATCGCCGGGCGCGCCAGCGGGATGGCGACGCGCCAGAACACGCGCATCGGCCCCGCGCCGAGCGTGCGCGCCACGTCCAGCGTGGCGGCGGACTGCATCAGAAAGAGCGCGCGCACCGGGAGGTAGACATAAGGATAGAGCACGGCGCCCAGTAGAAAGATGCAGCCGCTGAGCGAGCGTATCTCGGGGAACCACAGGTCGCGGGGCCGCTCGATGGCCAGCAGCTCGCGCAGCGTCGTCTGCACCGGCCCGACCGGGTGCATGACGTCGAGATAGGCGAAGGCA
>CAZMJQ010000092.1:0-2890 GCA_964566475.1 uncultured Propylenella sp.
TGCGGCTTCGATTCCACCGACGTGACGGTGAAGACGGAGCTTTCCAGCCGCCGCCTGGCGGCGCCCGCGTCGTCGCCGCTGCCGATGGAGAGCCGGTCGAGCTTCTTCCCGTCGAGCCCGACCAGTCGCGCCACGAAAGTATCGTTCCGCGGGGTCGCCAGCGTCGCCAGCACCGACCAGTATTCCTGCGCCCGGAAGCGCTCGATCTCCGCCTCGCGGTCGCACACCAGCCTCAGCGCGACCGACTGTACGCGGCCGGCCGAGCGGGCGCCGGGAAGCTTCCGCCACAGCACGGGCGAGAGCGTGAAGCCGACGAGATAGTCGAGCGCGCGGCGCGCCAAGTACGCATCGACCAGCGGCCCGTCGATGGCGCGCGGGTTGCGCATCGCGTCCTGCACCGCCTGCTTCGTCACGGCGTTGAAGACGACCCGCTCCACCGGCTTGCCGCGCAGCACCTTCTTGTCGTTCAGCACCTGCAGCACGTGCCAGGAGATCGCCTCGCCCTCGCGGTCGGGGTCGGTGGCGAGAATCACGCGGTCGGCCCGCTTCACAGCGGCGGCGATATCTGAAAGTCGCTTCTTCGCCTTGGCGTCGACCTCCCAGTCCATGGAGAAATCCTCGTCCGGCCGTACCGAGCCGTCCTTGGCGGGCAGGTCGCGCACGTGCCCGTACGAGGCGATGACCTCGTAGCCGGGACCGAGATACTTGTTGATCGTCTTGGCCTTCGCAGGCGATTCGACAATCACGACATCCATGGAATGCTCCGCCGTAGCCGGCGGCTCGAACCGCCCGTGGCACGCGTCACTTGGATGGCGCGCCTCGCCGGGTCAACCCCATCGCTATGTAGGCAGGGGAGCCGACGGCGCGGAGAACGCGCGATTGCGGCCAAAAACGTGTTTCTCCTCTCAGTTGACTATTGCAAGATACGCAACCATAGAACGCATACGAAACTCGCGGGTCCTCAGCGCATGGCAACGATACGTAAAGCCAAACCCCCCGACGTTCCTACGCGAGCCTCCACGGCGGAGCACATCGCCGTGGAGGCGAGCAAGCTCGTCCGAATCGCCAAGGCGAACGAGTTCCCGCTGCTGGCCTATCTCATCGATATGGCCGTGCTGGAGGCTTGGCGTGAGGCCGAGGAGGCGAGGCCCGACTCAGCGGGGGACGACGCCGAGCGCCGGAACTGAGGCACCCCACTCCTACCGCAGCGACACGCGCTGTCCCGCATGCCGCTCCACGCGCCCGGCAAGGTCGAGCTCCAGAAGGACGACATGCACCGTCCGCGCCGGCAGGCCGGTGAAGCGGATGATCTCGTCGACCTCCACCGGCGTGGGACCGAGCGCCTCCAGAACGCGGCCGCGGTCGCTGTCCGCCGGCTCGGCGTCGGCGCCGCCGGATGCGGGCGCGGCGAATGTGGGCGGCGTCATCGGCTGGCGGTCGAGCATCGGAGCGACCGCGTCGATCACGTCGGCGGCATTCGTCACCATGCGCGCACCCTGCTTGATGAGGTTGTTCGATCCCGCCGCGCGCGGGTCGAGCGGCGAGCCGGGCACGGCGAAGACCTCGCGGTTCTGCTCCAGCGCCATGCGCGCGGTGATGAGCGATCCCGACCGCTCGGCCGCCTCCACCACGATCGTAGCGATCGCCGTCGCCGCGATGATGCGGTTGCGGCGGGGAAAGTCGCGCGCCCGCGGCTCCCAGCCGATGCGCATCTCGCTGATGGCGCATCCGCCTGTCTCAAGGATGCGTTCGAGCAGCTCCGCGTTCTCCGGCGGATAGACCTTATCGATGCCTCCGGCGAACACGGCGATCGTGCCGCTCGAAAGCGCCGCCTCGTGCGCGGCGGCGTCGATGCCGCGCGCCAGCCCCGAGACGACGGCAAGCTCCGCCTCGCCCAGCCCCCGCGCGAGGATCGCCGCCATCTTGCGCCCGGCGACGGAGGCGTTGCGCGCGCCCACGATGGCGATCGCGGGCCGGGTCAGGTGCTGCGTGTCGCCGCGAACCGCGATGAGCGGCGGCGCAGCGTCGCCGTGGCGGAGCCAGGGCGGGTAGTGCGGCTCGCCGATCCCGACGAAGAAGCCGCCGGCACGCGCCGTCGCCTCAAGCTCTTCCTCCGCCTCGCGCTCACTTGCGATGCGCACCGAGCGCGCCGCCCCGCCGCGCCGCGACAGGCCGGGCAGCGCGTCGAGCGCGGCCTGCGCCGAGCCGAAATGGTTGATGAGCTCGCGGAACGTGGAGGGCCCGACGTTCTCGCTGCGGATCAGCCGCAGCCACGCGAGCCGCTGCTCGTCGGTCAGTTGAACGCCGCCGGCGCTCGGCACATCGCCTCTCCTCCCGGGAAGGTTGCACCATGGCCTGGACGGGGCGGATGGGCAAGGGTGGTGCGCTACCCCTTCGCGCCGATCTTCAATTCCCTCCCCGCGAGCAGCCGCCGCAAATTGGCGTGGTGGCGGATCCAGATGAGCGCCGTCAGTGCGACGCATACGGCCGCCGCCTCGCGCTGTCCGAAGGAGAAGAGCGCGAGCGGCGCGGCGATGCTCGCCAGAAGCGCGGAGAGCGACGAGTAGCGCGTCGCGGCCGCCGTGCCGAGCCACACCAGCGCCGCGACGATCATCGTCGGCCAGTGTAGCCCGAGAAGCACGCCGAAGAACGTGGCGACGCCCTTGCCGCCGCGGAACCTGAGCCAGACCGGAAAGCAGTGCCCGAGATAGGCGCCGAGCGCCGCCGCGAGCGCGGCGTGCGGCCCGAAGCGCCAGCCGATGACGACGGCGAGCGTCCCCTTCAGCGCGTCGAGCATGAGCGTCGCCGCGGCAAGGCCCTTATTGCCGGTGCGCAGCACGTTGGTGGCGCCGATATTGCCGGACCCGATCGTGCGCACGTCGCCGAGCCC
>CAZMJQ010000093.1:0-2876 GCA_964566475.1 uncultured Propylenella sp.
AGATCCTGGGTACAGACGATGCCCTCCAAAGACGCTATGCACGTTCCAGCTATTAGGCCGGAAACGGGCTCGCGGGCCTCAACGGATGCCATAGTGACCATGACCCCAAGATGGAAGCACGATGGCGTGCGCGTCATCCCCGGCCACTCGCTCGACCCGAATACACCGCAGACGCCGGGCATGGACCGCAAGGCCGCGGTCGATTTCGCCCGCGCCGGCGCGCAGAAGATCTGGGCGGGCACCGTCACCATCCGGCTCGACGCCAAGACCGGTGCGCACCATCACGGCGCGCTCGAAAGCGTCATCTACGTGGTGAAGGGCAGGGCGCGCATGCGCTGGGGCGAGAGCCTGGAGTTCGTCGCCGAGGCCGAGCCGGGCGACTTCATCTTCGTGCCCCCCTATGTGCCGCACCAAGAGATGAACGCCAGCGCCGACGAGCCGCTCGAATGCGTGGTGATCCGCTCCGACAACGAGGCGGTGGTGGTCAACCTCGACATCGAGGAGGCGGAGAAGCCCGAGGAGGTGCGCTGGATCGACCCGATCCACCGCGCCTGAGGGCTCGCTTCCAGGTGGCGGCCGTCGCCCGCATTTCGTAACGGCACCGTGATCGATTCTCGCGATGGCTGCGGCCACGTCGGGATTTTCGTTTTCCTTGCATGCGGATACGATGCGCGCGGGGTGGACGTTGCCGCGACAGCGGCAACGACAACAAGAACCTGGGGGAGGATCATGCACATTCAAGGCGCATGCCATTGCGGATTCATTACTTTCGAGGCGGAGGTCGATCCCGCGCGCGTGGCCATCTGCCACTGCTCGGACTGCCAGACGCTCTCCGGGGCGCCGTTCCGCGCCTCGGTGGTCGCGGAGGCGGGGGCCTTCAAGCTCCTGTCCGGCGAGCCGGCGATCTACGTCAAGACCGCCGAGAGCGGCAACAAGCGCGCGCAGGCTTTCTGCCCGCGCTGCGGCTCGCCGATCTATGCGACCGCGGCGGACAACCCGGACGCGCCCTTGAACATCCGCGTCGGCGTGGTGCGCGAGCGCGAGGAGCTCGTGCCCAAGCGGCAGATCTGGACGTCGGCGCAGCAGTCCTGGGTCGGCTCGGTCTCCTCGCTCCCGGGCGTCCCGGGGCAATAGCGAAAGATATCCCCGCTTTCATCCGGCGGGTTATCCTTCGCCCATCCCCGCCCACGGAGGGCGTCCGGCCGGCGTTACCGAACGGGGCGGGGCTGCGGAGCCCAGGCGCGCGAAGGAGTAACGCCCTTGGCACGTCTGATTCGGGCGCCCAAGCCGTCTTGGCCTGCCGTAATGTGCGAAGTGTCGGCCGCATCGGGTAGAAGCACGGAGACCCGGGGCAGGGACGGAGCAAGCGACAAGACTCCGCGCGGGGCGCTCTCGGGGCGCCGGCACGATCTTCTCTTCGCGGTCCGCAAGGACCGCGGCACAGGTGCCCCCCGGGCGCCCCGCACCCCTCCATCATCCCGGGCCGCACGGCCGCGGGTGGCTGGACCTATGTCTCGCGCGGCCTCGCAAGCCGTTGCGGGTGAAGCCGAAAGCCGGTAAGAGCACCTTGAGGTTTCGAAGGCTCCGGTCATGCGGTCCGCGAGATTGCCGCTGTCGCTTCCGAAGGCGCGCGCCGCGCGCACCCTTCCGCTCGGCCTCGCTCTCCTTCTTAGGCGCCCCTGAGCGCCGGCAGCCCGGGTTCCTCGTGAACCGCGCAGGGCGGGCCCTCAGGGGAGATCACGAAAGACCTGGGAACGACACAGTGGCGGTGCGCCGCCTATCCTCAAGGACATGACGAGATGAGCGAACAACACGAAACGTCGGGCGGCAAGGACCGCGTATTGATCTTCGACACCACGCTGCGCGACGGGGAGCAGTGCCCCGGCGCCTCCATGACGCTGGGCGAGAAGCTCCAGGTCGCCGAGCTCCTCGACGAGATGGGCGTGGACATCATCGAGGCGGGCTTCCCGATCGCGTCGAACGGCGACTTCGAGGCCGTGGCGGAGATCGCCAGGCGCGTCGACAAGGCCGTCGTGGCCGGGCTCGCCCGCGCGATCCCCGGCGACATCGCGCGCGCCGGCGAGGCCGTGCGGCACGCGAAGCGGCCGCGCATCCACACCTTCGTCTCCACCTCGCCGATCCATCTGGCGCACCAGATGCGCAAGGACGAGGACCAGGTCGTCGAGATCGTCCAGGCGACCGTGACGCAGGCCCGCAACCTCGTGGAGGACGTGGAATGGTCCGCCATGGATGCCACCCGCACCTCCATCGACTATCTCTGCCGCTGCACGGATCGGGCGATCAAGGCGGGCGCCACCACGATCAACCTCCCCGACACGGTCGGCTACGCCACGCCGGAGGAATACGAGGCGATGTTCCGCGAGATCCGCGAGCGCGTGCCGGATTCCGACAAGGCGGTGTTCTCCGTCCACTGCCACAACGACCTCGGCCTCGCCGTCGCCAATTCCATCGCCGGCGTGAAGGGCGGGGCGCGGCAGGTGGAGTGCACCATCAACGGCCTCGGCGAGCGCGCCGGCAACGCTGCGCTGGAGGAGATCGTCATGGCGATCAGGACCCGCTCCGATGCGCTGCCCTACGAGACGGGCGTCGACTCCACCATGCTGATGCGCGCCTCGCGCCTCGTTTCCGCGGTCTCCGCCTTCCCGGTGCAGTACAACAAGGCGATCGTCGGCAAGAACGCCTTCGCGCACGAATCCGGCATCCACCAGGACGGGATGCTGAAGAACGCCCGGACCTACGAGATCATGCGGCCTGAGGACGTCGGTGTGAAGGAGACCTCGCTCGTCATGGGCAAGCATTCCGGCCGCCACGCCTTCCGCGAGAAGCTGGCGGCGCTCGGCTTCGAGCTCGGCGAC
>CAZMJQ010000094.1:0-2846 GCA_964566475.1 uncultured Propylenella sp.
AGGTGATGGAGCACGCGCGCAAGATAAAGTGCGCCGAAGAGCTGAAGGCGATGCGCCGCGCCGTCGCCGCCTGCGAGGCGTCGATGCGCGTCATGGAGGACGCGCTGAGACCCGGCATGACGGAGAACGACCTCTGGGCGACCCTGTATGCGGAGAACATCCGCCGCGGCGGCGAATGGATCGAGACGCGGCTCCTCTCCTCAGGCCCGCGCACCAATCCGTGGTTTCAGGAATGCTCGTCGCGGGTGATCGAGGACGGCGACATCGTCGCCTTCGACACCGACCTCATCGGCGCCTACGGCTATTGCTGCGACATCTCCCGCACATGGCTTGCGGGCGAGACGCGGCCGACCAACGAGCAGCGCGCGCTCTATGCCATGGCCGAGGAGCAGCTTGCGGCGAACATGGAGATGCTGAAGCCGGGGCGCACCTTCAAGGAGCTGTCGCACGCCGCCACGAGCGTGCCCGACGACTGCCTCCCCAACCGATATTCCGTGCTGTTCCACGGCGTCGGCCTCTGCGACGAGTATCCCGCCGTCCCCTACCCGGAGGACTGGGAGCGCTCCGGCTACGACGGCGTGCTGGAACCGAACATGATCGTCTGCGTGGAGAGCTACATCGGCCGCCACGGCGGACGCGAGGGCGTCAAGCTGGAGGAGCAGGTGCTGATCACCGAGACGGGGTACGAGCAGATGTCTCGTTACCCGCGTGATGCGCGCCTGACGTCGGGATAGCCGCCATCAGCCGGTGATGAGCGATGCAAGCGGCCGGTATTGCGCTGGCGCCAGCACCTCAACGCCGGTCAGGAGCAGCGCGGCACGGGCATCCTTCGTTTCGGGGTCCGCCAGCGCGTCAGCTAGTGCAACCCGGATCGCCCTCGCCTCGCCCTCGCTCCGCCTTGCAGACGTGATGAAGGGCACCGCCGGACGCAACGGCGTCTGCCCCACCGCGTGCAGCCCCGACATGGCCTCCGCGTCAAAGCGCTTCGCCAGCGCCCAGCAGACCGCGTCCACGGCGGCAAGGTCGGCGGCGCCTCCTGCCACGGCGCCGATCGAGGCGCGGTGGCTTCCGGTCTCGATCCAATCGAACGCTTCGGGGGACACGCCGCCTTCGCGCATCGCAGCGACGAGCACGACATGTCCGGAGAAACTGTCGCGCGCGTTGAAGGCGACCCGTCGGCCGGCGAGCTCTGCGAGGGCGGCTTCCCTCTCGTCCCGCCGCGCGACGATGGCACTTGAGTAGTGCGGCCCCTCACAGCCCTCCACGCCGTAGACAGGCGTGGCGACATAAGAGACGGCGTCGATCAGGCGCGTCGCGTACGGAAATCCGCAGGTCTGCGACAGGACCAGACCCGGATCGCGCCAGACAGCCTCCACGTCTCGCGACCGGTCGAGCGCGTCGGGAGCGGGAATGCCGGCATCGCGGAGCCGCTCGGCGACCGCCGACCATAGCGCGTCATGCGCCCACCGCACTTCCGGCCAATCGTACATCGGCAGCGAAGCGACCGGTGTCGGAGCCGGCAACCGATCAGGTCCGCCTGAGGAAGGGGTGCGGCACCGGTGCCTTCGGCCGCAGCAGGTAGCGCCGGATCACTTCGCCGTACCCCGAGAAGTGATAGTTCTCATTGGCGGCAAGGTAGTCCGCCCGGCGGGCGCGATAAAGCGCCGGGAGGCGGTACCACGGCACGCGCGGGTTCTCGTGATGCACGAAGTGGAGGTTGTTGTTGAGGAAGAGCAGCGAGAAGACCGGCGAGGCCTCGATGATGGCCGTGCGTCCGCCTGTCGTCTCGTGCGCCTGGTGCTCGGCGAAGGTGCGCAGGTTGAGCAGCGACACGCCGAGATAAGCCGCGATGAGGTAGACCCACACCGGGATGCCGCAGACTCCCCACGTCCAGCCCAGAACGAGGGGCAGGCCCGCGAGGTGATGGAGCCAGCCACGCGCGATCGTGCGGTCGCCGCGAAGCATGAGCTGCAGGTCGCGCCCGGCGAAACCGACGAGCATGATCAGCGGCCCGATCGTGAAACGGCCGAGGAAGGTGTTGTTGAACTTGAGCAGCGCCTTGAGGAACGGCGGCAGCTCGCGCCAGTCGTTCAGAGCGTAGTAGAAGGACTCCGGATCGTCGTACGGGTCCGTCAGCACGGAATTGTTGTGGTGCTGCAGGTGGACCTGCTTGAAGCGGCGATATGGGAAGAGCAGACCCAGCGACAGGTAGACGAGCGCCTCGTTGAGCGCGGCGGAACGCGTCGGATGGCCGTGCAGCGCCTCGTGTTGCAGCGAGCTGTGCAGCGTGACGAGCGGCGCCGCGAGAATAACGAGCAGGAAGCCGCCAAGCGCTTCGTAGGAGGCCGTCACCAGCCCCCATACGGTGTAGCAGGCAAAGATCAGCAACACGGTAGGCCACTCGACCCGGCGAGCGGTAAGGAGTCGTTTCCCCATGTCCTTGACATGGCGATGATTCCGCGGTCACGGCAATGTGAGAATGCGCACCTCGTGTTGAGTTTGAATTGCAAATCTCCTTAGTGATGTGCATTATCATCAGTTGATGATGAAAGACGCCAATTGCCTGGTAAACAATGGATAAACGGGAAATCGGGCCGATCTTCCGGGAGCGCCTCGACGTCCTGATGCGGCGCGCCGGCGTGACACGGTCCGCCTTCGCCCAATCCGTCGGGATCGACCGTTCGGCGCTGACGCAGTTGCTGTCCGGCCACTCCACCCGGCTGCCGCGCGTCGATACGCTTAGGAGCATCTCGGAGCGCTACTCCGTAAGCCTGGACTGGCTGCTCGGCCTGTCGCAGGACGAGACCCTTGCCGCGGAAGTGAAACCGGCGCTCGAGATCGCAGAG
>CAZMJQ010000095.1:0-5513 GCA_964566475.1 uncultured Propylenella sp.
TCGCCTTCCTGATCTTCCCCGCGACCACCCGCCGCCGCCATCAACGCATCCCGTGGTACGATGTCGCGCTGGCCGTGCTCGCCGGCATCGCGACCCTTTATCTCTATTTCGGTTACGCCGGACTGGTACGACGCCAGGGCATCCTGCTCGACTGGCAGGTAGGCGGGCTGGATATTCCGATCGAAGCCGTCATCGGTGGCGTCGGCATCCTCCTTCTCCTGGAGGCGACGCGTCGCGCGATCGGCATTCCGCTCGTCATCGTATGTGTCGTGTTTCTGCTCTACTCGATCTTCGGGCAGCAGATGCCGTTCATCATCTCGCACAAGGGCGTCTCTCTGGAGCGGCTGATCGGCTACCAGTGGCTGGGCGGAGAGGCGATCTTCGGCATCCCGATCAGCGTTTCCGTCAGCTTCGTCTTTCTTTTTGTCTTCTTCGGCGCGCTCCTAGAGCGGGCGGGCGCGGGCAAGTACTTTCTCGACCTCGCCTTCGGCATGGTCGGGCGTCTGCGCGGGGGGCCGGCCAAGGCCGCGATCCTCGCCTCCGGAATGACCGGTATGATCTCCGGCTCGTCCATCGCCAACGTCGTGACGACCGGCACGTTCACGATTCCCGTCATGCGCAAGACGGGCATGCCGGCGGTGAAGGCCGGAGCGATCGAGGTGGCCGCCTCGACCAACGGCCAGCTGATGCCGCCGATCATGGGAGCCGCCGCCTTCATCATCGCCGAGTTCGTCGGCGTCAGCTATTTCGAAGTGATCAAGGCGGCCTTCATACCGGCGGTGATCAGCTACCTGGCGCTTCTCTACATCTCGCACCTGGAGGCGCTGAAGCTCGGCCTGCGCGGCCTGCCGGCCGTCGAGATCCCGCCGCTCTTGCGGACCTTCGTCAGCGGGCTGCATTATCTCATCCCGCTGGTGATCCTGGTCTACCTGCTGATCGTCGAGCGCTGGAGCCCGGCGACCGCCGTCTTCTACTCGATCCTGTCGCTGTTCGCGATCATCCTGCTGCGCCCCGTCGTCGCCGAAGTGCGTGGCGGCGGAACGCAATACGCGCCGGCGCTGTGGACCGGTTTCAAGGACTGCGTCGCAGGGATGATCGCCGGCGCCCGCAACATGGTCGGCATCGCCGTCGCCATCGCGGCGGCCGGGATCATCGTCGGAGCGGTTTCCTCGACCGGGCTCTCCAACGCACTGATCGGCGTGATGGAGGCGATCGCCGGCGGCAACGTCTACATCCTCCTCGGGCTGACCGCGGTCCTCTGCATCTTGCTCGGAATGGGATTGCCCACGACGGCGAACTACCTAGTCGTGGCGTCGCTGCTCGCCGGCGTGCTGGTCGAGCTGGGCAGCGCCTCCGGCCTGGTCCTGCCGCTGATCGCCGTGCACCTCTATGTGCTGTTCTTTGGGTTGCTGGCGGACTCAACGCCGCCCGTCTGTCTCGCCGCGTTTGCGGCATCGGCGATATCCGGGGCATCCCCCATGCGCACTGGCGTGCAGGCGTTCCTCTACGACATCCGCACGGCCATCCTGCCCGTGGTGTTCATCTTCAACCCGACGCTGCTTCTGATCGGGGTGGAGAGCATCTGGCACGCGGTGCTCGTGTTCGTCGTGTCGCTCCTGGCGATCCTGGCGTTCACCTCGGTGACGCAGCACTGGATGCTGGTGCGCAACCGCATCTGGGAGAGCCTGGCACTTGTGTTGGTGGTGCTGGCGCTGTTCCGGCCGGGCTTCTTCATGGACCGCATCTATCCGCCCTATGAGCCGGTCGATCCGCAGCGCTACGTCAGCGGCGAGTTCACGCCGGACCCAGGCCGGATCGTGCGCTTCCATGTCGTGCGCGAGACGCCCTACGGGGACCGCTTCAAGCTGTTCGCGCTCGAGACGCCGGAGCCGAGCCCGTTGCAGACCCAGGGACCGTTCGGCCTGAAGCTCGCCCAGGAGGAGGGTCGCTGGATCGTCGACAGCTTCGCCTTCGGCGGGGCGGCGGAGCAGGCCGGCGTGGACTTCAACGACGTGGTGACGGAGATCGACGCGGAAGTGACCGGCGCGCCGCCGAAGGAGCTGGTCTATCCCTTCGGGCTGGCCCTGCTCGGACTCGTAGTCTACGCACAGTGGCGCCGCTCGCGCCGGGAGCCGGCGCGCCGGGCGGTCGCGGATGCGGCGTTGTAGGGAAGCGGCGGACGCGTCCTGCCGCGCTCGTCGCTGCCCAAGGCTCAGCCGAAGAGGTCTCGGTCCACGCCCGCCGTCTCGAACAGATAGTCGCGCGAGGCCTCCAGCTCCGCGCGCAGGCCGGGAATGTCGGCGTCGAGCAGCTCACGCTTCCATTTGCGGATCTTGCCGGCGACCATCACCGTGTCGACGTTGCTGCGCTCCATCAGCGTCACCACAGCGCCCGGCACGTTGTTGAGGGGCGCGACGTTGATGGCGGTCGCATCGAGCAGGAGGATGTCGGCCTCCTTGCCCGGCGTCAGCGAGCCGGTCTTGTCGTCGAGCTTCAGGTCGCGGGCGCCCTGCAGCGTAGCAAAGCGGATCACGTCGCGTGTGGTAAGCAGCGCCGGCGTGTCCTCCACGCCCTCCAGCGCCATCTGGTTCACGAGCGCGCGCTGCAAGGTCATGGTGGAGCGCATCTGCGTGAAGAAGTCCGCCGTCATCGTGCACTCGACATCCGAGCTCAGCGACGGCTCGATGCCCGTCTCCAGCGTCTTGAGGATCGGCGGCATGCCGTGGCGCATGGTCATCTCGATCGGTACGGCGAGGGACACGGCGGCGCCGGCGTCCCTGGTCGCCTGCCATCCCATGTCGGACATGCCGGTCATGTGGATGAAGAGATTGTCGGGACCGAACATCCCGGCGGCGGCGAGCTTGTCGAACTCGGGCGCCATGCCGAAGCTGCCGACGATATGCGCGGCGACGGGAATTCCGAGCTCGCGCCCAATCTCCCACGCCCTCTCGTATCCGGGCAGATAGATCTCCCCGCCCATGATCATGGTGACGAGCTGGTCGTCGGAGGAGAAGTACTGCTCCTTTATGCGGCGGGCGTCATCCGGGTATTTCGCCATCTCGCCGTGGCCTTCGAAGTAGCCGAAGGCGGCGCGCCGGCCCGATTGCATGATGCCCTCGATCGCGGCATCGGAATGCTCCGGCGAATGATGGATTTGCGAGATGTCGTGCACCGTCGTCACGCCGGCGTCGAGCTGGCTGAGCGAGCCGAACAGCTCGTTGATGCGCACGTCCTCCGGCCGGTAGACGCCGGCGAACTTGCCCAGGATGAAGTCGAAATAGTTCACCTCGCCGTGCGGCTTGCCGTCGTTGAAGAGCAGCCCGTCGGCCAGGAAGCTGCGCAGCGCCGTCTCGAACTGGTGGTGGTGCGTGTCGATGAAGCCGGGCATGACGATCATGCCCTCCGCCTCGACCACGTCCGCGTCTCCGGCATCGATGTTCGGGCCGATCTCGGCGATTGTCCTGCCGTCGACGAGAACGTCCGCGCTGTCGAAGTCGCCGACCTCGGGGTCCATGCTGAGCACGGCGCCCCCGCGGATCAGGATGCGCCGGCCCTCCATGCCGGAATCGACCGGCGCGGCCTGGGCAAAGGCGTTCTCCGTACTGAGGAGCGTCGACGCGGTCGCGACAGCGCCGACCGCCGCGGCGGCCTTCATGACGTCGCGCCTGGATGGTGAATGGACGCGGTCGCCCGCCTGCCTGCACAAGTCACACATAGCGTATCCTCCCTCTTCAATATCCCTGCGTGCATCCTACGGCGCTCGGACTTGGCGCTGCAATCGTTTGCGAGCTCTGCCGGCGCACGACCTCGTGCGATTCAGGCCTAGCATGCCTCAAAAGGAGGACGAGGGCGACCGACCCGGCATCCGGCATAGAGCGGCCGCGGCAACGGACACCCCGATTAACGACGGGGAGGGAGGGGCATTCCAGCGACAGCATGGCCGCTTCCGGTGATGGCTGAAGCTCAGCCACTTCCGGGAACGAGAAGATCGGTCGCCTCTTCCTCGCTCTGCGGAGCGGCGGCATCACCGCCTGAGTCCGCCTCCGGCACAGCCGCGCCGCTGTCAGTCTCCGAGGGGCCTTCCGTCGCCAGCGGAGGCGCTTCCTCCTGCGCGACCTCGCTCGTTCCATAGACAATGAGACCTATGCCGATGATCGCGGCGATGGCCACCACCACGATCGCCGACCAGGGATAGGTACGCCGTTCTACCGGCAGGTCGACGTCGGTCGGCTTCGTCGTCGTCGCTTCGTGCGGCGGGACAGGCCCGTCCCTGTAGGTCGGATAGGCGGATGGATGCTGATCCTCGCCGCCTTCGTGACCCCTGGAGCTTGAGCTCGTCGTTCGCGTATCGGACATGGCTGACCCTCTCGTTCAAGAGCGTGACGAGGCCTCCTCCGGGCTTGGCCGCCACGGGAGAGCCTCGGTCAGCGGCGCATCATCACACTGCTATGTGGAAAACGATGCCGGGCATAGACCGGTTCCGTGGAACCATGCCGGGCGCCCTTCGTTGCGGGAGCGCGGCCGTGTCCGCGGCCGACGGCGCTCAACACCGAAGGAGGTCGCAGATGGCCAAGTCCGGCAGCAAACGCGGCGCGAACCGTTGGTCGGCTGAGGTCACGCAGCACAGCGACGCGCTCGACCTGGAAGAGGGCGTCTTCAAGAAGCGCGGCCCGCACCACATCGCGCTTCGCTGAAGCGCTCGGCGGAGCGGAGCAAGCGCCGAAAGGGCACGCCGTACCAATCGGCGATGTCGATGCTGACGTTCCAGATCAATCGCGCGGGGAAGGGCATGCCGCCCGGCCGCCCGGCCGCCGTCGCATCCTCGAAGAAGCGAAGGACGAGCTGCGGAAGGTCTTCGGGAGGGCCTGAGGACGCGGCTCCGGGAAACTTGAGCGCTAGTCGCGTGCGGCCCTCGTGAGCCCGAGTTCCGCCAATATCTCGTCAGTGTGCTCGCCGAGGAGCGGAGCCGGCCGCCGCACCTTGCCCGGAGTCTCGGAGAACTTGATCGGCAGGCCGATAGCCTTTGTCGCACCGGCTACGGGGTGCTGAAGCTCCACGACCATGTTGCGCGCCAGGACTTGGGGGTCGCCGTGCATGGCGCCGACGGAGAGTACCGGTCCGGCCGGAACGCCTGCCGTTTCGAGGATGCTCAGCCATTCGGCGGTGGGACGTTGCACCAGGATCGCATTGATCTCCTCGACCAAGGCCGGGAGGTTCTCCATCCGCCCCGCGTTCGAGGCGAAGCGCGGCTCGTCGAGAAGCGCGGGCGCACCAATGGCGCGGCAGAATCGCTCCCAGTTCCGCTGGTTCGCGGCCCCGACGTTGATCCATCCGTCGGAGGTGGCGAAGCCCTGGTAGGGCGCGTTGAGCGGGTGCGCGGAGCCCATCGGCCCGGGCGAGACGCCGGTGGCGAGCGCGATCGCCGACTGCCAGTAGGTGTGGACGATGCCCGCCTCGAAGAGCGAGGTATCCACGCGCTGGCCCTCGCCGGTCTGAAGCCGCCGCGCGTAGGC
>CAZMJQ010000096.1:0-8207 GCA_964566475.1 uncultured Propylenella sp.
CTGGTACAACGCCTCGAAGGGCTGGATGATCACCGCCACCCGCTCCATGGCCGTGGAGCTGGCGCCCGCGAAGATCCGCGTCAACGCGCTCAACCCGGTGGCGGGCGAGACGCCGCTGCTCAAGACCTTCATGGGCGAGGATACCCCGGAGGTCCGCGCGAAGTTCATCGCCACGATCCCGCTCGGCCGCTTCTCCACCCCGGAAGACCTCGGCAACGCCGCCTGCTTCCTCTGCTCCGACGAGGCGAGCATGATAACCGGCGTGTGCATGGAGGTCGACGGTGGCCGCTGCATTTGAAGGCAGCACTTTGCTGGAGGCGGGATGATGCATCACGGAAACGCACGGCGCCCCACCTCCCCCTCGCGGGGAGGTCGAAATTCGAAGCGTCCGAGCGAAGCGAGGATGCGCGCGAATTTCGGGTGGGGGTTGCTGCGTTGCCGCGCTGAGACCCCGACCCAAAATTCCCTGCGCCTGCGGCTTGGGAATTTCGACTTCCCCGCAAGGGGGAGGTGGGTTCTTGCTGGCCGACGGTCATAGCACGAAAGAAACGCAGTGCTCCCCGACGCCTCGACATACGAAGACCTTTGCGCCCGCTTCCGCTGGGAAGTCCCGGAGCGCTACAACATCGGCGTCGACGTTGCCGACAAGTGGGCGGAGCGGGATCCGGAGCGCGTCGCGATCGAGTGGGTGCTGCCGTCGGGGGCGACGTCACGCTACAGCTTCGGCGACCTGAAGGGCCTCTCGAACCGCCTCGCCAATCTGCTCCGGGCCAGCGGCGTCGCGCGCGGCGACCGCGTCGCGATCCTGCTTCCCCAGTCCCTGCACACGGCCTGCGGCCACGCGGCGGTCTACAAGCTCGGCGCCATTGCCGTCCCGCTGTTCACGCTGTTCGGGCCGGAGGCTCTGCAATACCGCCTCGCCGATTCCGGCGCGCGCGCCATCCTGACGGACATGGAGGGCGTCGCCAAGCTGACGGCGATCCGAGCCGCCCTGCCAGAGCTTGAGACCGTCGTCTGCGTGGACGGCTCCCCCGCAGGTGCGATCAGCCTGGCAGCCGCCCTCCCCGACCAGTCCGAATCGTTCGCCCCGGTCGACACCGCGGCCGACGACCCCGCGCTCGTCGCCTATACCTCCGGCACGACGGGCCAGCCGAAGGGCGCGCTCCATGCGCACCGCACGCTCCTCGGCCACCTCCCCGGCGTGGAGATGAGCCACGGCTTCTTTCCGCGCCCCGGCGACAAGATCTGGACGCCGGCCGACTGGGCCTGGCTCGGCGGCCTGCTCGACGTGCTCCTTCCGGCGCTCCATCACGGCGTCACCGTCGTGGCCCGCCGCTTCGAGAAGTTCACCGGGGAGGCCGCGTTCGAGCTGATGCAGAAGCACGGCGTGCGCAACGCCTTCCTGCCGCCGAGCGCACTGAAGCTGATGAAGGCCGTGCCGGACGCGGAGGAGCGCTGGCGACTCGACATGCGCAGCGTCGCCAGCGGCGGCGAGGCGCTCGGCACGGAGCTGTTCGACTGGGGACGCCGCGTCTTCGGCGTGGCGATCAACGAGTTCTACGGCCAGACGGAATGCAACATGGTCGTGTCGTCGTGCGCCGCGATCATGCCGCCGCGCGCGGGATGGATGGGCCGCGCGGTGCCCGGACATGAGGTCGACATCATCGATGTGGCGGGGAACGTGGTGCCGCCCGGCGAGCTCGGCTCCGTCGCGGTGCGCTGGCCCGATCCGGTCGGCTTCCTCGGCTATTGGCGCAACGAGGAGGCGACCGCCGCGAAGTTCGTCGGCGACTGGCTCGTGACCGGCGACCTCGGCCGGAAGAGCGAGGACGGCTGGCTGCAGTTCGTCGGCCGCGACGACGACATCATCACGTCCGCCGGCTACCGGATCGGCCCGGGAGAGGTGGAGGACTGCCTCATCGGCCACCCGGCCGTTCAGGCGGCCGGCGTCATCGGCAAGCCCGACCCCGAGCGCACAGAGATCGTCAAGGCCTACGTGGTGCTGAAGCCGGGCGTCGAGCCGCGCCAGGAGCTTGCGGAGGAACTGAAGGATCACGTCCGCACGCGGCTCGCCGCGCACGAATATCCGCGCGAGGTGGAGTTCCTCGACGCCCTCCCGATGACGACGACGGGCAAGGTGATCCGGCGGGCTCTGCGTGAACGCGCGCTCAGGTCAGCCGGTCCACCTCCGCCATCTCCTCCTTCGTGAGCTGCCATGCTCCGGCGGCGGCGAGGTTCGCCTCCACCTGCGCCGGCGTGCTGGCGCCCGCGATCACGCTGGCGACCGGCTCTCGCGCCAGGAGCCATGAGAAGGCGAGCTCCGTCAGCGTATGGCCGCGCGCTTCGGCGAAGTCCGCCAGCTGATCGGCAATCGCGATGTTGCGCTCGGTCAGGAACATGTCGGCAAGCGGCTTGGTGCGCGCAAGCCGGCTGCCGTCCGGCGCCTCTGCCCTGCGGTACTTCCCCGTCAACATCCCGCTCGCCAGCGGGAAGTAGGGAAGCAGCCCCATGCCGTGCGCTTCGAGCGCCGGAATCATCTCCGTTTCGATGTCGCGGGAGACAAGGCTGTACTGTTCCTGCGCCGCGACGAAGCGATGCGCGCCGATCTCGTCGGCGATCCTCACCGACTCGTTCACGAGCGCCGCGGTACAATTCGAACAGCCGACGTAGCGCACCTTGCCGGCGCGGATCAGGTCGTCGAGCGCGCGGACGGTCTCCTCCAGCGGCGTCTTCGGGTCGGGCTTGTGGTAGTAGTAGAGGTCGATCCAGTCGGTCTTCAGCCGCCTGAGGCTGGCTTCGACCGCGGCCATGACGTAGTCGCGCGAGCCGCCCGGATCGATGTTCGGATCGTTCACCGGATAGCCGAACTTGGTGACGACCACGATGTCCTTCCGCCGCGCGCCGAGCGCGTCGCCGAGCACGTCCTCCGACAGGCCGAACCTGCCCATCGGATAGGAATCCGCCGTGTCGAACAGTGTCACGCCGAGGTCGAGCGCCTTCGCGATGACCTCCTTCGACCCGTCGATATCCAGCCGCCCGCCGAAATTGTTGCAGCCGAGTCCGAGCACCGACACCTTCAGGTCGGAGCTGCCGAGATTGCGATGTTCCACGACGCCTCCCTTGACCGCCCGGCATGACGCTCTCTGCCGGCGCCACTGCCGGCGCGTTTCAACACGATGGCGGGGAGTACACAACTGCCGCCCGATGAAGACGGGATGCAGCGAAAGCTCACCGCAGCGTCAATTGACCGTGCAAACCTTTGCGCCTAGGCTTTCTTGCAAGAACAAACGCACAATCGGGAGGTGGAAATGCCACGCATGCGGGCGGCGCTCGTCGCCGCGATTTCGGTCGCCTTCGGCCTTTCGGCCGCTCAGGCGCAGGACACCGTAAAGATCGGCCTCATCCTGCCGTTCTCCGGGCAGTTCGCCGACCCGGGCATCCAGCTCGATTCCGGCATCAAGACCTACATGGCGTTGCACGGCGACGAGGTCGCGGGCAAGACCATCGAGATCATCCGCAAGGACGTCGGCGGCATCGCGCCTGACGTGGCGAAGCGCCTCGCGCAGGAGCTGATCGTGCGCGACGAGGTCGATATCCTCGCCGGCTTCCTGCTGACGCCGAACGCGCTCGCCGCGGCCGACGTGTCGCAGCAGGCCGAGACCTTCATGGTCGTGATGAACGCGGCGACCTCCATCATCACCACGAAGTCCGACTACATGGCCCGCACGTCCGTGACGACGCCGCAGATCAACGAGGCATTCGGAAGGTGGGCGGTCGAAGAAGGCGGCGTCAGCGAGGTCTACACTCTCGCGACCGACTACGGGCCGGGACACGACGCGCAGGAGGCGTTCCACCGCGGCTTCGAGGCAGCCGGCGGCACCGTCGTCGGCTCCGACCGCACGCCGGTCGTGAACCCCGATTTCTCCGCTTACGTCCAGCGCGTCAGGGACGCCAATCCCGAGGCGGTCTACATCTGGGTTCCGGGCGGCGCCCAGCCGCCTGCCATCGGCAAGGCGCTGGCAGAGCGCGGCCTCACGCCGGAGAGCACGAAGATCCTCGGCCAGGGCGAATTGACGACGGACGAGGCGATGGAAAGCATGGGCGACCTCTCGCTCGGAATCATCACGGCCTACCACTACGACGCCCATCGCGACTCGCCGGAGAACGACGCGTTCGTCGAGGCCTACCGCGCCGAGTACGACCGCAACCCGGACATCTACTCGATCGGCGGATACGACGGCATGCACCTCATCTACGAGGCGCTGAAGGCGACGGGCGGCGACACCAGCGGCGCGGCGCTCATCGAGGCCGCCAAGGGAATGGAATGGATGAGCCCGCGCGGGCCGGTATCCATCGATCCGGAGACGCGCGACATCATCCAGACGGTCTACATCCGCGAGGTTCAGAAGGTCGGCGACGAGTACGTCAACGTCGAGATCGACAAGATCGAGAACGTCAAGGATCCCGTCAAGGAAGCGATGCAGTAAGGCGCCGACGCGCCATATGGAGTGAACCGGGGGCGAGCATCGGACCGTGATCACGCAGATCGCCGGGGTTCTGTTCGACGGCTTCGCCTTCGGGATGCTCCTCTTCCTGCTTTCGGTCGGACTGTCCGTGACGCTGGGCTTGATGAACTTCATCAACCTGGCGCACGGCGCCTTCGCCATGCTCGGCGGCTACGTCGCGCTGACGCTGACGCGCGACATGAACGTCCCCTTCCTCCTTGCCCTTGTCGCCGCGTTCGTCGTCGCAGCGCTGGTCAGCATCGTCTTCGAGCGGACGCTGTTCCGCCGCCTTTACCGGGCCGGCGAGCTGAACCAGGTGCTCTTCACCATCGGGCTGGTGTTCGTTGCCGCGGCGGCGGCGGCCTATGTGTTCGGCACGGTGCAGCAGCCGATCCAGACGCCCGGCTATCTCCGCGGCTCGCTGCAGGTCGGCGGGCTCAACCTCGGCGTCTACCGCATGTTCCTCATCGGCGTCGCGCTGCTCGCGACGGCCATCCTCATCGTCGGCCTTGAGTATACGCGCTTCGGCGCCATGGTCCGCGCCGCGGTCGACAACCAGCGCGTGGCGCAGGCGCTCGGCATCGATGTCGACACCGTCTTCGCCATCACCTTCGCGCTGGGAAGCGGCCTGGCTGGGCTTGGCGGAGCGCTCGCGATCGAGATCGTCGGGCTCGATCCGACCTTCGGCTTCCACTACCTCGTCTACGTGCTGATCGTCGTCGCGGTCGGCGGTCTCGGCACCATCGGCGGCTCGTTCGTCGCCGCCGCGCTGCTCGGCATCGGCGACGTCGCCGGGAAGTACTACGTGCCGGAGCTCGGGGCGTTCTTCATCTACCTGATGATGATCGCCATCCTGTTCTTCCGCCCGCTCGGCCTCTTCGGAAAGCGGTGAGGCAGGTGGCGGACGCGGCGGTCACCCGGGACGACGCCTATGCCTGGCTCAGGCGGCAGAGCCGTTGGAGCCCGTTCGAGATCGCGTTCTGGCTCGCGGCGCTGATCCCCTTCCTTCTCTTCCCCACATACCTCTCGCTCGCCAGCCAGATCGCCATCACGGCGCTCTTCGCCCTCTCCGTCGACCTGATCCTCGGCTACGCCGGCATCATCACGCTCGGCCACGCCATGTTCTTCGGCATCGGCGCCTATACGGCCGGGCTCCTCACCAAGACCGGATGGGGCGAGCCGTTGACGGGGCTCATGGCGGCTGCCGCCGTGGCGGGGCTCGTCGGCTACGTCGTGAGCTTCATGATCGTGCGCGTCCACCATCTGGCGCTGATCATGATCACGCTCGGTCTCGGCCTGCTGACAGTGGAGCTGGCGAACTCCATGAGCTGGCTGACCGGCGGCGCCGACGGGCTGCAAGGCGTGGACGTATGGCCGATCTTCAACACCTTCGAGTTCGACCTGTGGGGCTACACCGCCTACAGCTACGCCCTCGTCGTCCTCTTCCTCGGCCTCCTGATCTCTCGCCGGCTCGTGCACTCGCCCTTCGGCCTGTCGCTCCGAGGCATCCGCGAGAACGTCACCCGCATGCCGGCGATCGGCGCGCCGCACCGGCTGCGCCTGCAGAAGATCTTCACCATCTCCGCCGCGATGGCCGGCGCCGCCGGCGCGCTGCTCGCCCAGACGACGGAGACCGTGTCGCTTGAATCGCTCGGCTTCCAGCGTTCCGCCGACGTGGTCGTCATGCTCATCCTCGGCGGCACCGGGCGGCTCTACGGGGCGATCGTGGGCTCCGTCATCTTCATGGTGGCGCGCGACCAGCTCGCCGACGTGAACCCGCAGTACTGGTATTTCTGGATCGGGCTTCTCCTCATGGCGGTGGTGCTCTTCATGCCGAGCGGCATTCTGGGCGGCCTCGCGCGTCTCACCGAAAGGTGGCGCCGGTGAGCGAGGCGGCGCTCGCCACCATGCGGCTCAACAAAAGCTTCGGCTCGCTGGTCGTGGCGAGCGACATCACGCTTGACCTGCCGGCCGGCGCGCGCCACGCGCTGATCGGGCCGAACGGCGCCGGCAAGACGACGCTCATCAACATGATGACCGGCCGCGTGAAGCCCGATTCCGGCGCCATCCGGCTGGGCGGCGAGGTCATCGACCGCCTCGAGCCCGACGCGCGCGTGAAGCGCGGCCTGGTGCGCACCTTCCAGGTGACGACCCTCTTCCCGCGCCTCAGCCCCATCGAGGCGGTGACGCTGGCGGTCTGCGAGCGCCGCGGAGAGGCCGCCGACTGGCGGCGCGGCTTCGCCGCGCACCGCGACGCGGTGGACGAGGCGTTCCAGGTCCTCGCTGGTCTCGGGCTCGCCGACGACTGCACGCGCGAGACGCGCCTGCTCGGCTACGGCCAGCAGCGGCTTCTTGAGATCGCGCTGGCGCTTGCGACGAAGCCGAAGGTCCTGCTTCTCGACGAGCCGGCCGCGGGCGTGCCGCGCGGCGAGAGCGCCCAGCTCTTCTCCGCCATCGCCTCGCTGCCGGAAGACATTACCGTGCTCTTCATCGAGCACGACATGTCACTGGTCTTCCGCTTCGCCACGAAGATCATCGTGCTGGTCGGCGGCGCCGTGATGACGGTCGGCTCGCCGGCCGAGATCGCAGCCGACGAGCGCGTGCGCGAGGTCTACCTCGGCTCGGCCGATCACGGGCTTGCGCATCATGGCTGAGGGCGCGCTTCAGGTCGTCGACCTCCACGCCGGCTACGGCGACGCGCTGGTCCTGCACGGCATCTCGTTCAGCCTCGCCGCAGGGGGCAGCCTCGCCGTCCTCGGCCGCAACGGCGTCGGCAAGACGACGCTGCTCCTGACGCTCATGGGCGACACCGACGTGCGGAAGGGACAGGTCCTGTGGCGCGGCGAGGACATCACGCGGCGGCCGCCGCATGCGCGCGCCCGCGCCGGGCTCGGCTGGATACCGCAGGAGCGCGACGTGTTTCCCTCGCTCACCGTGGAGGAGAACCTCACCGTCGCGGCGCGCCCGGGGCGCTGGGACCTGGAGCGCGTCTACGCCCTGTTCCCGCGCCTCGCCGAGCGGCGCGACCAGAAGGGCAACCACCTTTCCGGCGGCGAGCAGCAGATGCTGGCGATCGCCCGCACGCTGATGATCAACCCGGCGGTGCTGCTCCTCGACGAGCCGCTGGAGGGTCTCGCCCCGATCGTCGTGGAGGAGCTCGCCGCTTCGATCGCGACGATGACCGCGGAAGGCTCCATGAGCCTCATCCTGGTGGAGCAGCACGCCGAGATGGCGCTGTCGCTCACCGAGGAGGCGATGGTCATCGAGCGCGGCGCCGTCGTGCATCACGGCCCGTCGGCCGAGCTCCTGGAAAGCTCCGCGCTGCTCGACCGCTTCATCGGGCTGAAGCTTGCGGAGGCAGGCAGCGCCGGCTGAACCGGCGTCTCCTCGCGATTTCGCGCATCGAGGGCCGGTGTGCTAAAACTCCCGCGGAGAGGCGTGCGATGGAGGCGGCCATGGCAGGCGAGCCACGATCCGACGACGCACCGAGCCCCTTTCGCCCGGGCGATGCGCTCATCGTCGTCGATGTGCAGCAAGACTTCTGCCCCGGCGGGTCGCTTCCGATCGAAGGCGGGGACGAGGTGGTGCCGGTCCTCAACGACTGGATGGCGAAGGCGTCGGTGGCCGGCGTGCCGGTCTTCGCCTCGCGCGACTGGCACCCGCCGGACCATCTCAGCTTCAAGCCGCAGGGCGGCAAGTGGC
>CAZMJQ010000097.1:0-2722 GCA_964566475.1 uncultured Propylenella sp.
GCGACCTCGAGCGCCACGGCGTCGTGACGTGACCTGAGTCGGTCGGCCAGCCGAGGGACCTCGCATGAGGCATTCGCGCCACGGCCCGCGTCCGCGTCTACCGACCCCATCCCTGTCGTCATACCGGACCGCGTGCGGCGAAGCCGCATCGCGCGATCCGGTATCCAGCACAAGAATCGCGAAGCGCCGTATCCCGCTTCGTCTCCGCATACCAAGGAGGCGCGTTCCGCACCGGGTCATTCGCTGGACCCCGGATCGGAGACGGGGCTGCGCCCCGCACCGTCCGGGGTGACGATGAAAAATGTCCGAACGCCGGCGACGCTCCTGTATTAGACCTGCGCGCGGAGGCCATAGCCTCTCCGGCCTTCGTGAAGGCGCGCCTTCGGCGCTCGCACCTCACCATGAGGGTGTGAGAGCCACCTCCCCTTGGGGGGGAGCCCCTAGGCCGCCATCGTCCGCCGCAGTTCCCCCCTCAGCGCGTCGATCGGCTGCAACGCGCCGTCCGCTTCGCAGTGCCAGAAGGTCCAGCCGTTGCACGCCTCGAGCCCCTGCACCGCCGCGCCGACGCGGTGGATCGAGCCCACATGCTGCCGGCCTCCGGCCTCGCACAGAAGCGAGGCGTCGGCCCGCACCGTCGCCGCGAAGCGCCGCCGCGCATCGGTCAGCACGGTCCCGACCGTCATGAGACCCGCCTCCAGCAGCGCCCCGAACGGGATGCGCGGCTCCGCCCGCTTGCCCTCGAAAACCTTGAGGACGGCCCCGGCTGCCGGCTCGGTCGCGGCGATGCGCTTCTCCGCCGCCGCGATGTAGCCGGGATCGCGCTCGATACCGATGAAGCGCCGCCCGAGCCGCTTCGCCACAGCCCCCGTCGTCCCCGTCCCGAAGAACGGGTCGAGCACCACGTCGCCCGGCTTCGTGGAGGCGAGCAGCACGCGGTAGAGCAGCGCCTCCGGCTTCTGGGTCGGATGCACCTTGACGCCCTCCCCGTCCTTCAGCCGCTCCTCGCCCGTGCAGATCGGCAGGAGCCAGTCGGAGCGCATCTGCAGGTCGTCGTTGAAGACCTTCAGCGCATCGTAGTTGAAGGTGTAGGCCTTGGCGGTTGGCGAATGCGCCGCCCAGATCAGCGTCTCGTGCGCGTTGGCGAAGCGCCTTCCGCGGAAGTTCGGCATCGGGTTGGTCTTGCGCCACACGACGTCGTTCAGGATCCAGAAGCCGATGTCCTGCAGCGCGGCGCCCACCCGGAAGATGTTGTGATAGGAGCCGATCACCCAGAGCGCGCCGGTCGGCTTCAGCACGCGGCGGCAGGCCATCAGCCAGGCGCGCGTGAAGGCGTCGTAGGTTGCGAAATCGGCGAAGCGGTCCCAGTCGTCGTCGACCCCGTCGACGCGCGACTGGTTGGGACGGGTCAGCTCGCCCGAAAGTTGCAGGTTGTAGGGCGGATCGGCGAAGACCAGGTCGACCGAGCCGGGCGGCAGCTTCTCCATCTCGCTGACGCAATCCCCCTTCAGGATCGCATCGCAGGGGAAGTCCCGGTTGCTCGCGGCTTTCGCCGGCCGTACGCCCATTACGCCACTCCGAACTGTGAGAGGCGAGCGTCGCCCAACAAGGTGTACCGGCCGCTAAGGAGCGTGGTTAAGGGTCGCTAAACCGAGCCCCCTTAAGTTCGGCGGGTCTCGTGCTATAGAGCCGCCAGCGACAGCGGTTCGGGAGGGAATGTGCTTGTGACGCGGCCCGTTGGCCCAGCTTTGTGTTGCCTGTCGCTGGCGCTCGTCCTGGCGGCGGGCGGCTGCTCGCGCTTCATGGGCGGTCCGCCCGATCCCACCGCGACCGCAAGCACCGCGCGGAATTCCGCTGCAGAGGCTTCCGCGCGGGAGGCTTCCGCCCCGGAGGAAGGCCAGATCGACGTGCGCCGCTACCTCGGACCGGACTACTGTCCGGAGCTGCGCATCCTGAACGGCGCCGAGCTCGTGCGCCGCTACGAGCGGGGCCACCAGGATGAGGCCGCCTTCCTGATATGGCAGGGCTCCTTCGGCAAGACGGCCCGGGAATGCCTCTACGATCAGGCGGGAAACCTGACGCTGAAGGTGGGCGTGTCGGGCCGTGTCATCGCCGGCCCGAAAGGCAGCGCGGGCGAGATCACGGTTCCCTTCAAGATCGCCGTGGTCAAGTTCAAGGAGGCGGTGCTCGCCTCCGAGGGCTACGCGCCGACGGTCACGCTTCCGGCAACCGGCTCCACCACGTTCACCGAGGTCAAGGAGATTACCGTGCCGTCGCCGGGCTCCGACCGCGACTACATCGTCTATGTCGGCTTCGACGACGCGGAATGGGACCTGGACGCGGGAGCCGTGGTCGCCGCCCCGGTGCGGGAGCCTCCCCCGCCGCCCGTGGAGGCGCTGCCCGACTTGATGGCCGAGGAGCCTCCGCCGCGGCCTGAGCCGCAGCAGGCCCAGCAGCCCCCGCAGCCGCAGCAGCCGAACGTGCTGCCCACGCCGAGCGGCGGCTTCGTCCTGCCGCGCTGACGATCGCGCGCTCGCGCATTGACGCTGCGACCCAATTCGCCCATGACTTCCGTGCGGATCACGTCGCGATCCGCAGCGTGACGTAAGACGCCGCGCGGGAGAGACTCCGCCGATCCAGGTCGGCGGGGCGCCGAAGGAGCAACCGCCCCGGAAACTCTCAGGCGAAAGGACCGCGCAAGGCGAGCGACGCTCTGGAAAGCGGC
>CAZMJQ010000098.1:0-21727 GCA_964566475.1 uncultured Propylenella sp.
GGTGATGGTGGAGCCGGCATCCTCGACCATCTTGCGCGAAGCGATCTCGCGGGCTTCCCACAGCTCGCGCTGCTTGGTGACGGATTCCTTCGCGGCTTCCTTCACGAGCGCCTGATCCTCGGCGGAAAGCTTGTCCCATGAGGACTTGGCCATCACCAGCACTTCAGGCACGATCAGATGCTCGTCGAGCGAATAGTGCTTGGCGACCTCGGAGTGTTTCGCCGATTCATAGCTCGGGAAATTGTTCTCCGCGCCGTCGATGACGCCGGTCTCGATACCGGAATAGACCTCGCCGTAGGGCATCGGCGTGGCATTGGCGCCAAGCGCGTTGACCATGTCGACGAAAATGTCGGACTGCATGACGCGCAGCTTCATGCCGTCAAGGTCGGCTGGGGATTCGATCGGCTTCTGCGAATTGTAGAAGGAGCGCGCGCCGCCGTCATAGTAGGTGAGCAGCACCAGGCCGTGCTCCTCGAAGCCTGCGCCGATCTCCTCGCCGATCGGCCCCATCATCACCTGGCGCATATGCTCGGGCGAGCGGAAGATATAGGGCAAGGACGGAACCTGCGTCTCGGGCACCAGCCCGTTGAACGGGCCCATCGAGACGCGGTTGAGGTCGATCACGCCGGCGCGCACCTGCTCGATCGTGTCGGCCTCCTCGCCGAGCTGGGCCGAATGATAGAGCTCGACCTCGTAGCGGCCGTCGGTGCGCTCCTTGACGAGCTCGCCGAAATACTTCACCGCCTCGACTGTCGGGTAGCCGTCCGGATGCGTGTCGGACGAGCGAAGCACGGTCTGCGCACCGGCCGTTCCGGCGAGCAGCGCGGACAGAGCGGCCGCTGCCGCGAACCTTGAGACATGCAACATCAGTTTCCTCCCATGTATGGCTCGGGCACCATGCCCGCGACCGACGGCCCCTTCTGTGTGGGCTCTTTGCAGCTTCCGCAGCCCCGCTCCCGGCCGACCGGCAGGGCGATCGGCGAAGATCGGGCGACGCGAGAATTGCGCGATCGGCTCTGAGCGGCAATAGAGGTGGAAGGCATCGAAGGTCAACATACAAAAGTGCGGAATTTGTATGATGACCTGAGCCGGCGAAGAATGGGTAACCACGTATCCGCCAGATGCGGAGGCCGTCGACGATCCAAGGAGGAGGAAACGAAAATGAAGCAGATCCGCCTGGCCGTCATCGGCCTCGGCATGGCATCGAAGCCGCACGTGAAGAGCCTGCGCGACCTCGCCGACCGGGTGGAAGTCGCCGGCGTCTTCAGCCCCAGCGCGGAGCGGCGGAAGGCATTCGCCGAGGCGCACGGACTGCCAGCCGTCGACGACCTCGATGCGATCCTCTCCGACGAGACGATCGAGGCGGTGATGATCCTGACGCCGCCGAACACGCATCTCGAGCTGGTGCAGCAGGCGGCAAGCGCCGGGAAGCACATCCTCCTGGAGAAGCCGCTGGAGATCACGCCTGAGCGGGCGGAAGCGCTGGTGGAGGCGGCGGAGGCGGCGGGCGTGCGGCTCGGCGTGGTGCTGCAGCACCGCTTCCGCCCGATCAGCGTCGCGCTCGCCGGACTTATCCGCGACGGCCGCCTCGGCACGCTGGTCAGCGCCTCGGCGCGCCTGCACAACTGGCGCCCGCAATCCTACTACGACCAGCCCGGCCGCGGCACCAAGGCGCGCGACGGCGGCGGCGTGCTGCTGACGCAGGCCGTCCACACGCTCGATCTGCTGGTGTCGTTGGTCGGCCTGCCGGTCGAGGTGACGGGCTACTGCATCACGAGCCCGGTGCACCGGATGGAGACGGAGGACCTGGCGATGGGCGCCATCCGTTTCGCCAACGGCGCCATCGGCACGATCAGCGCGACAACCTGCGCCTATCCCGGCTACCCCGACGCCATCGACGCGATCGGAACGAAGGGCATGGCGACCCTCGGCGGCTCCGCGGTCAAGGCTCATTTCCACGATGGCAGCACCTTCGAGCAGGACGACGGGGCTATCGGCGGCGGCGCCGGCGCCGACCCCATGGACTTCCCGCACGACCACCATCGCACAGTGCTGGCGGACTTCCTCGACGCCGTAGCTCACGGCCGCGACCCTCGCGTCAGCGGACGTGAAGCGCTGAAGGTGCACCGCCTTATCGAGGCGATGCTGAAGTCGTCGGAAGAGGGACGGCCGCAGGCGGTGTGAGTTTCCTGCGCGCCGGCAGCTGCCGGCGGAGCGCGGGGCTGGCGCGTCTGCGCGCGATCCGGAATCGTCCTATGCTGATACCGCGACAATATAGCTCGCGGACCGCCCGGCTATTCACTTACTCTCAAGCCGCCTGTCCTCTTAGAGGCGGGTCCACCGATCGATAAGACTTTATATATTCCCTTCGCTGTCTACGCCGCTCCGTCCACCGCCAGCTCGACGGTCTCGGCTATCAGGTGCTCGAGGCCGAGGCGGGAGAGGTTGCCCCCGACATCCTGCGCGCCAACCCGGAGGTCGATCTCCTCTTCACCGACCTCGTCATGCCGGGCGGAATGAGCGGCTTCGATCTGGTGCGGCTCGCGCGCGAGCTCATTCCGGGCCTCAAGGTGCTCCTGACGACCGGCTACGCCGCGGAGACCGACGAGACGATCGCGAACATCAGGGAGCCGATCCCGAAGAAGCCCTACAAGAAGGAGAAGCTGACCAGGGCGCTCCGCGAGGCTCTCAAGACCGCTCGCTGCATAGGCGGCTGCGCGGTCTGGCAGGCCCCCGCGCTTTCTCCGGCGGATGGCGCGGAACGGCTCCCCCCACTGCATGCAATATGGACGCCCCGCATGGCGGCAGTGCTAAGAATAGTCCGCGACGCGCGGCGTATCGAGAAAAGAGTGCTTGCCGGAGGACGTAGCGAGGGAATGCGAGACATCGAAAGCCTGCCCTTCACGATTGCCGGACTGCACGAGGCCTATGCCTCCGGACTGACGCCCGGCGTTGTCCTGCAGGAAGTCTTCCGCCGCATCGAAGCCGCCGCCGATCCGGGGATGTTCATCTCCCTTTCTGGGCTGGAGGAGTTGCAGGGCCAAGCGGCTCGGCTGCCGCCGTTCGCGTCCGCAGGCATGCCCTTTTGGGGCATACCGGTGGCCGTGAAGGACAACATCGACGTGGCGGGGCTCGCCACCACCGCAGCCTGCCCCGAATACTCATATCGCCCGGAAGATGACGCGGAGGCGGTCGCGCGCCTTCGCAGCGCCGGCGCCCTTATCGTCGGCAAGACCAACCTCGACCAGTTCGCGACCGGCCTCGTCGGGGTGCGCACCCCATACCCCGTGCCCAGGAACGCATGCGACGCAGCGCTGGTGCCGGGTGGCTCCAGTTGCGGCTCCGCCGTCGCCGTCGCGCACGGCATCGTATCGGCGGCGCTCGGCACGGACACCGCCGGCTCCGGCCGCGTGCCGGCGGCGCTCAACAATATCGTCGGCCTCAAGCCCAGCCTCGGCGCGGTGTCTACCCGCGGCGTCGTGCCGGCGTGCCGTACGCTCGACTGCGTCTCGGTATTCGCGCTGACAGTGGAGGACGCCTGGACATGCTTCGCGGCGATGGCCGGCTACGACGAGAACGACAGCTTCTCGCGCACCATGGCGGCGCCGTCGTTCCGGGCGCGTCCGCCGCGATTCCGCGCCGGCGTGCCGTCGCCCGGCGACCGCATCTTCTTCGAGGACGGGTCGGCTGCGAGGGCATACGACGCAAGCCTTGCCGCGCTGGAGGCGCTAGGCGCGGAGATCGTGCCGGTTCCCTTCCAGGACTTCTATACGGTTGCCGCGCTTCTCTATGAGGGCGCCTGGGTGGCGGAGCGCTATGCGGCGATCCGCGAGCTGATCGAGAGCCGCCCCGAAGCGCTTCACCCGGTCACGCGCACGATCATCGGCGCCGCCGCCGGACTCAGCGCAAGCGACGCGTTCGAAGGGCTCTACCGGCTGAAGGACCTTGCGCGGCGGATCGAGCCGATCTGGTCCGGCATCGACGTACTCTGCGTCCCATCGATTCCCTCGCTCTGCTCGCTGGCGGACGTGGCATCCGACCCGATCGGCAGCAACGCACGGCTCGGCACCTACACGAGCTTCGTCAACCTGCTCGATCTCGCGGCGCTCGCCGTCCCGACGGCGCCGCGCGACGACGGAAGGCCGAACGGCGTCACGCTCATCGGGCACGCCGGTTCCGACGGCCTCCTCGCCGGCGTGGGCCGCGACCTCCACAACGCCGCGGGCACACGCCTGGGCGCCACGCAATGGCGCTTGGAGCGCGGATCGCTGCCGGCTGAAGCATCGACGGAGGTGGTGGAGCTCACCGCGCGGGAGCGCACCATCAGGACCCGCCGGCGGTGAGCACCTCGTTCCCGCGCCGAAGATGCCGCGAGCGAAATCGCTGTTCCCAAGGAGAAGAAAGCGTGCCCGGAAACGTTGAAGCGAAAACGGCCCAAGGCATCTGCCGAGCGCGTATTCGACGCATGGCTCGATCCGGTCAAGATGCGATCCTGGGCGGCGCAACCCGTTCCGGGAGTGCCCTCTTTCGATATCCGCAGAGTCGAGATCGACGGACAGGTCGGCAGCAAGTTCACCTTTTCGGACATGCGGGAAGAAGGCGAGGCAGTGCATTGGGGCTATTATCTCGAAATCGATCCGCCCCGGAAGCTCGTCTTCACCTGGTTTACGTCCGAGGAGGAAGAACGGGAGAACAACTCCGTCGTCACCCTGACGATCGAGCCGCTCGCCAACGGATGCCGCGCGACCATCGTGCACAGCATGGACGAACGCTGGGCCGAATATGTGAAGCCGACCGAGACGGCCTGGGCCCTTATGCTGCGCCAGATCGACATGGATTTCGCGGGTGAGGCTAACGGCGAATAGAGCAGCGTCCGGCGCGGCCACATGACAGCCGCGGCTCAGTTCGGCCGCAGCAACAGGAGAACGCGCGCTCAGAAGGGCCCGGACCATAAATGGTCGAGCTTGCCCGTCTTCCCAACGACATGGCGCTCGCGGGCGGCTCCCTGCGGACGGTGGCTTTCCCGTTCCGCCTTCGCCTGCCAGGGCGGCGCGGCGCATCGCTTCGCTCGCGCATTCGGGGCCGGCTTGCCGATGGCCTCCCCGACAGGATTCGAACCTGTGACCTGCTGCTTAGGAGGCAGCCGCTCTATCCTACTGAGCTACGGGGAGATTCCAGAGCCATCGTACCTCTTCGGGCCCGAGATTGGAAGAATAAACGCGAAAGTCAATGCGAGCGCGCCCGTGTGCGCCGACCTCATTGGCCCTGCCGGGTTCGCGAAAGGCGCCCGGTCCGCACGAAGAGTCGGTTCAGTGCGGGCTCGCGAGCGTCCGGTAGCGAGACGATCAAGCCCGTCGCGGACTCTATTGCCGCCGCAGGTCACGCGTGAGTTTCGTGTCGAGCGCCCGCACAATGCATGAGGACAAGCCTTGCCCTGAGGCGGCCTTAATCCAGATCAAACTTCGGGCGGCTTGATCCAGGTCAAGGAGAGCCGTCGGTCCGCCAGCCAGTCTAGGTTGGCTTCAATCGTGTAATCCGAGCGCAAGGATGAGAACTGCGATGCCGCGACAGACGGCAGAAAAGTGCGGTACCCGAGAGCGAGTGCCCGTGAGGCTCTGGCTCTTCGGCGCGCTCGCCCTTTTTTTCGCGGCTTCCACCCTTCTCCATTCTGCCGAGGCTCACGCGGCATTCGGAGGAGGTGGACACCTTGCTGCCGCCTCACATGGCGACACCCCCTGCGACCCCGATAGCGGCGATCATGCCAAGGATCACAACTGCGTGGCCGCCAGCTGCCAAATCTGCGTCCTGGCTCCGGCAGTCCCCACACTTCAGCTGAGCAAGTCCGCACCGAGCGCTGTCGCATTGTGGAGGCGCCACGCCGACCGAAGCCTCTTACCTCAGTTTCGTCCTCCGAAGCTCTCCGCGCAGGCCTGAGTCGGCGCATCTCGATTCCGCTGCGCTGGCCCACGGCCGGTTTCTGGCACACCGCCACGCAACGCGAATGAGAGAGCTCCCGTCATGCACTCGCTATCCCGCCGCCGGTTCCTGGCGGCCACTGCGGCAACCGCCGCGACCGGCGTCGTTACGACGCTCCATCCCCTGCTCCGGCCGTCTCCCGCCTTTGCGGCAAACGCCACGACAATTCGCGTCGGTACGCGCACCATCGACGTCGATGGCCGCGCGGCCACCGTATTCGGCCTCACTCAACCAAACGGCAACAGCGGCCTCATCGCCAACGCGGGGGAACGATTTCGCGTTCGCTTGGAGAACGGCATCGACAAGGAAACACTGATTCACTGGCACGGACTGACGCCGCCCTGGCGGCAAGACGGGGTGCCCGATCTGTCACAACCGCCGCTGACGCCCGGCGAAGCTTACGACTACGACTTCCTCCTGACCAAGCCGGGCACCAACTGGATGCACTCCCATCACGGCCTGCAGGAGCAGGTGCTGATGGCAGCGCCGCTCATCGTGCGCGATCCGGCCGACGCGGACCAAGACATTCAAGAGGTGGTGGTCCTCTTCCACGACTTCACGTTCCGCGATCCGAACGAGATCCTGGCAGAGCTGCAGGGGGTCGCCACGCGGATTGACGGGATGGACCATGCCGCCATGGGCCATGGAGCCATGCCGATGGCCGCGGGCCCGCATCTCCACGATGTCGACTATGACGCCTTCCTTGCAAACGACAGGACGCTTTCGGACCCTGAGGTGGTCCGTGTCGAGCGCGGCGCAAAGGTGCGGCTGCGACTCATCAACGGCGCCACTGCGACGCATTTCTGGCTCGATCTCGGCACGCTGGAGGGAAAACTGGTCGCGGTCGACGGCAACGCGATCGCGCCGATTGCGGCACGGCGCTTCGAATTCGCCATCGCTCAGCGCCTCGATATCCTGCTCGATCTTCCCGCCGCAGAGGGCGCGTGGCCGATCCTTGCACAGCGCGAGGGCGACACGAAGCGCACCGGGATCGTACTGGCGACGAGCGGCGGCGATATCGCGAAGGTCGGTCCCGAGGCAGACACCGCGACGCCGCCCGTCGGCCTGGCGCTTGAACGCAGATTGAGCGCGGCGACGCCGCTGGCCACTCGCGCGCCCGATCGGCGGATCACGCTCACAATCACGGAAGCGCCGGGCTATGTCTGGATGCTGAACGGCGCGCTCCACGGCGAACACGCGCCCATCGAAGTCGCGGCAGGCGAGCGCGTCGAGGTGACCATGGTCGACGAAACGACCATGTCGCACCCGATGCATCTCCACGGACATCATTTCCAGGTGGTTGCGATCGACGGCGAGCGCTTCGACGGCGCCATGCGCGACACCGTTCTGGTGCCCTCCGGCGGCCGCGTCACCATCGCCTTCGACGCCGACAATCCAGGCCGCTGGGCCCTGCACTGTCACCACCTCTACCACATGGCGGCCGGCATGATGACGACGGTCAATTACGAGGGCGTGACATGATCGAGCTCGATCAGGTGGCGCAAAGCGCGCAGGCGAAGACCAAGTCTCGAGGCCAGCTTGCGCAATACTTGTTGCGGCTGTGCGTGGCCGTCGGCGCGATCGCGACCGCCGTCCTCCTGCTCTTGTTCGGCCTGACCATGTGGACGCTGCTGGCCCTGGTCTTCCTGATTGCCTGCCCGGCGGTCGTCATCTGGGCCCTCGCCATCAGTCGCAGGCGGAACGCTCCCACTCACGGAAGAAACCAATGAACAAGATCGCCGCAGTCACCGACCAGAACCGCATCGAAGCCGGTCCAGTGGAATCTGCCGCTTTGCTCGTTCCGGGAATGGGCAGCGATCATTGTGCCGGTCTGATATCGACCTCGCTGAAACGCCTGACGGGCGTCTCGGACGTTCGCACCAACGTCGCCAACCATCGCGTCGATGTGCAGTTCGACCCGGCTCGCCTCGATGCTGATGCGTTGAAAGCGGCGGTGGAGCGGGCGGGCTACGAGGTCGCACGCGTCGAATCCGCAGAGACCGGAAGCGCGCGCGATGCTCGCTTGACGGTACCGAGCATGGGCAGCGACCACTGCGCCGGCATTATCTCGGCTTCGATCCAGCGGCTGCCCGGAATCGCCGATATCGGTACCAACATCGCCAATCACCGGGTCACCGTGCGCTTCGACGCTGGAGAGACCGATGCGGCGGCCATCCGTGAGGCGGTCGAGCGGGCCGGCTACGACGTTGCCGCCCTTGAAGAGGGTACCGTGCACGCCAAGCCAGCCGAAGGCGACGAAATCGAGGAGCGCTACCTGGCGCTGGCATGGAAGCGACTCTGGATTGCTGCGATCCCGACGACCCTCATCATGGTCCTGATGATCGTGCACATGTTCTGGCAGCCGGTTCCCTTCTATCTCGCGATCGTCGCGTTTCTGGCCTTCCCGGTGGTGTTTCTCTACGGCGGATTCGCCACGCATCGCTCGGCCTGGAGGTCGCTGACCAACCGCACGGCCAATATGGACGTGCTGATCTCGATGGGGAGCCTGCCGCCCTATCTGATCGGGCTCGTCGGGTTCGTCTATCCGATGACCTCCTTCATCGAGATGGCGGCCACCATCATGACCTTTCACATGCTCGGCCGTTATCTGGAGACGCGCGCCAAGGGCCGCGCCAGCCAGGCGATCAAGCGGCTGATCACGCTCGGCGCCAAGACGGCAAGCGTGTTGCGCGACGGCGAGGAGGTCGAGGTGCCGGTCGCTGACCTCCAGGTCGGCGACATCATGGTCGTGCGGCCCGGCGCGAAAGTGCCGACCGATGGCGAGATCGTCGAAGGCGCCAGCCATCTCGACGAGTCGATTGCCACCGGCGAATCGGTCCCGGTCGAAAAGCAGCCGGGCGACATGGTGATCGGCGCCACGATCAACAAGGAAGGCATGCTGAACGTACGCGCCACCAAGATCGGGGCCGACACCTTTCTTTCGCAGGTCATCCGCCTGGTGGAGCAGGCGCAGGGTTCCAAGGTGCCGATCCAGGAGTTTGCCGATCGCATTACCGGCTACTTCGTGCCGGCAGTGATCGTGATCAGCCTCGGCAGCCTCGTCTTGTGGCTCGTGTTCGCCGAACAGCTTCGACCGATCCTCTTTTGGGGAGCCACGCTCCTGCCGTGGGTCAATCCGGAGCTCTCGCCGCTGATGGTCGGCGTGCTCTCTGCCGTGGCCGTGCTGGTCATTGCCTGCCCCTGCGCTCTCGGGCTCGCTACGCCAACCGCCATCATGGTGGGGTCAGGACTCGGCGCGGAGCGCGGCGTGCTGATCCGCTCCGGCGAGGCCATCCAGACGCTCAAGGACATCAAGGTGGTCGTGCTCGACAAGACCGGGACGATTACCGCCGGCAGGCCGGCGCTCACCGACGTGGTCGCAGCGGAGGGCTTCACGGATGAGGCGGTGCTCAGAGCAGCCGCCTCCGTCGAGGCCGGGTCCGAGCACCCGCTCGGCCAGGCGATCGCCTCCGCCGCACGCGAGCGCGGCATCGATGTGCCCAAGGTGGCGGAGTTCAAGGCGATCACCGCCCGCGGCGTCGAGGGCAGAGTCGACGGCACGCATGTCCGGGTCGGCAGCCGCCGCCTGCTCGACGAGAGCGGCATCGATGTCGGATCGCTCGACGCGCCCCTCACACGCCTGGAGAGCGAGGGCAAGACGGCCATGCTTGTCGCGATCGGCGAACGGGCAGCCGGCGTTGTCGCCGTGGCGGATACCATCAAGGAGGACTCGAGGGCCGCAATCGCCGCGCTGCACGAGCTCGGCATCCTCACCGCCATGATTACCGGCGACAATGAGCGCACCGCGAAATATGTCGCCGCGCTGGTCGGCATCGATGAGGTGCTCGCCGGCGTGCTGCCGGAAGGCAAGGTGGAGGAGATCCGCCGGCTGCAAGACAAGCACGGGCAGAAAGTCGCGATGGTCGGCGACGGTATCAACGACGCCCCGGCGCTGAAGCAGGCCAATGTCGGCATCGCCATCAGCGCCGGGGCAGATGTCGCCATCGAGGCGGCCGATGTAACCCTGGTCAGCGGCGAGCTCACCAAGGTCGTTGAGGCCATCCGCCTGTCGAAAGCCACCTTCCGCAAGATCGTCGAGAACCTCTTCTGGGCGTGGTTCTACAACGTGGCCGCCATCCCGATTGCCGCGGTCGGCTTGCTGCATCCGATGATCGGCGTCGTCGCCATGACCGTCAGCTCGCTGTCGGTCATTGGCAATTCATTGCGGCTCAAGCGAGCGAAGCTGGCCGTCGATGGCCGATAGGTACGGAGAACGCGCGATGCACGACAACTCCCATCAATGCGGAGGCCGCCGATGATCACCCGACAGGAAAAGCGAGCGGGCTTCTGGCGCTCGCCAGCGGGGATCGTGCTCTGCGTGTTTCTCGCCGTCGCCGGATTGCTTCTCGTCCTCGAGCACGGCGCGCACATCCTGGGGGCATGGCCGCTGCTTTTCCTCCTCATCTGCGGCGGCATGCATTTCTTCATGCACCGCGGGCACGGCGGCAACGGCAATCGCCACGGACATAGCGGAGGCCACGATGAGCGGTGATGCGCCGGCCTACGGGCTGTGGTTCCTGGCCGTGATCAACGCGGCCGTATTCATCCTGTTCGCCTTCAGCTTCTTCAAGCCACGGACGAAGCGTGACTGGCGGTCCTTCGGCGCGTATTCGGCCATCATTGTCGCCCTCTTTGTCGAGATGTATGGCTTTCCCCTGACCCTCTACCTGCTCGCCGGCTGGCTCGGCACGCAGTATCCCGCGCTCGATCCGCTGTCGCACGACGCCGGCCATCTGTGGCCGACGCTGCTCGGCTGGTCGGCAAATCCGCATTTCAGCCCGTTTCATCTCCTGAGCTACGTCCTGATTGGCGGCGGCTTCGTCCTGATAGCCTCGGCCTGGCGCGTGCTTCATGCTGCGCAGCGTGCCGGACGACTCGCCACAACCGGGCCCTACGTTCATATCCGCCACCCCCAATATGCCGGCTTCGCTCTGATCCTGATCGGCTTCTTTCTGCAATGGCCGACCCTGATCACCGCGCTGATGCTGCCGGTGTTGCTGGTCATGTACTGGCGGCTGGCTCTGACCGAGGAGCGCGAAGCCCGAGCAACGTTCGGCGATGCTTGGCAGGAGTACGCCGGTGAGGTTCCCGCATTCGTCCCGCGGCTTGGCGGCTCGATGCGCGCGAGCACGCGCTGAGGAACAGGAACGGACGATCCGCATGACGATATGGGACGAAATGCGATGACAAGCCTCGCGAAATACGCGGTCATTGCCGTCTTTGCGGCGGGCGTGGGAATCGTCGTGTGGCGGATCGCGTGGCCCTCATCCGACGCGATGATCGTGGATGTCGAAGTCCCCCCGCTATTGGGCCTGGCATCGGCCGGAGAGACTGCCTTCGAGGCGAATTGCGCCGAATGTCATGGGACGAACGCCACGGGAACCGAGAACGGACCGCCCCTTGTGCACGACATCTACAATCCGGGGCACCATCCCGATGAGTCGTTCTACCTCGCCGTCAGGCGAGGGACCCGGCAACACCACTGGCCGTTCGGAAACATGCCACCGCAGGACCACGTCACGGACGATGAGTTGCTGGCGATCGTCGCCTACGTGCGCGAGCTGCAACAGGCGAACGGCATTCTCTATCGACCCCACCGGATGTGACGTCGAAGCGGCTCTCGACCGAGAGCGGCAAGCGATCCATCCCAATCAGGAGTGAAGTCCATGAAGCTCTACTACCCAGTGGCAGTGACCACTGTATTGCTGACCCTGGCCGGCGGCACGTCGGTTGCGCTCGCTCAGACCGATGCTCCGGTCGTCGACGAGCATCATCTTGAGGAGCCCAGCGGCGCTACGACCGCCACACCAGACGACCCGACCATGCCCGCTCCGTCAACCGCGGAAGGCGGCATGCCGGGGATGACGGGCATGATGGAGATGATGGGCCCGCAGATGATGCGGATGATGCAGATGATGAGCCAGATGCAAGGAATGCAGGAGATGCGAATGCAGCAGATGGAGCAGATGCAAGAGCGGATGCGACAGATGCTGGAAATAGGCTCAACCATGGGAATGGGCGCAGGCGCCGATCCGTCGGCCATGATGGGTCGTGACATGACGATGTGTCCGATGATGATGCCTGGGATGATGGACGGCATGATGGGCGGCGCCGGTATGGGCATGCGACCCGGAGCCATGACGGACACGATGAGCCCTGGCGGCCTGGGCATGGCCGCCGGCGCTTTGCGTGAGATGACGCCGGAGCTCGTGCGCGAATGGCTTACTCGGTGGCTCGCCCGCCACGGAGTTGCGCGCCTCGAAATCGGAGAGATTGCCTCCGCGGAGGATGGCTCGATCGTCGCCGAGATCGTCACTGTGGACGGGTCGCTCGTACAGAAGCTCGCCTTCAATCAATACCCGGGCTTGTTCCGGCAGGTCGACTAGCAGGTGGTTGAAGAAGTCAGTTTCGTTCGTCAGACGACGCCCGTTTCCTCGCCGTTGTGGATGTAGAATTGGCCGACGAGGCGGTCCGCGGCGCCGAGTGCAATCCACCCACGGCCGGAAGCGGAGCCGTCGTCGTCGGAGCCTACCCGGGAGAGCTCCGCGGCCGAGCCGTCACGGGCGCCGTATCGGGCGTCGAGGAGCCCCCTGAGAGGCCGAACACGATCTCGTCGGCGGCGCCGTGGACGTGATGTGAGCCTCCTCGACAAGGTCGAGGACGTCGTTGCCCAGCTTTTGTCCATCGCGCACGCCCTTGGAAGCGTGTCCCGGAAGCCACGCCCCGCCGGGAAAGTGCGAAACGCGTGGCGGCGGGCGCTCCCATTAACCACTTGCCAAGCGTGCATTGGCTGAGATGCGGCCGCTCCGTGAGGCGATGCTTGTGCGATTTCAGACCCCTTGAGAGATGCGGCGCAGCCGCCGCGTCGATCCTCGTGATCCTGGGGCACGTCCCTGCGCTTGCGGCGGAGGGCTGCCTTGCGGGCGCGGCGGAAGTGCGCCTGGCGGAGACCGTCGATGCACGCTCGCTCCGGCTCGAGGACGGGCGCGTGCTGCGCCTCGCGGGAATCGAGCCTTTCGACCTGCTGCTCCCGGACCTCCACGACGCGGCGCCGATGCTCCACCGGCGGCTCTCGCAACTCGTCGAGGCGGCGCCCCTCTCGGCGCTGCTGACCTCCGGCGAAGCCGATCGCTACGGCCGCTACCCTGCCATGGTCGCCGCCGGCGAGGCGCTGGTGCAGGAATCCCTTGCCGGAGAAGGCGTGGCGCTCGCCTTTGCCGGCGGCGACCCCCTGCCCTGCTTCGCCAACGTCCTCGCCGCCGAGGAAGCGGCGCGCCGCGCCGGCCGCGGCTTCTGGACAGGCGACCCGCTCCCCGGTGCAACGCCGGAGGCGCTCCAGGCGCTGATCGGGGCCTTCGCGATCTTCGAGGGCGAGGTGCTGTCAGTGGGGAACCGCAGCACGCGCACCTACCTCAACTTCGGCACATACTGGTCGGAGGACGTGACCGTGGAAATAGAATCGCGCGATCGCGCGGCCTTCGGAGGCGAGCTGGCGCTTGCGGCCCTGACCGGCCGTCGCGTGCGCGTGCGCGGCTATCTCGAAGCCAAGGGCGGACCGATGATGCCGGTCGCCTCTCCGATGCAGCTGGAGGTCCTTGAAGGAGACGAATGAGGAACTTGCCTTGATTTTGACGCCAAAGCTGCGCAATTGCAGCAGCATGATCCGCAACGTCCTGGCCCTCCTCGCCGGAGCGTTTCTCGCCGGCTGCCAGCTTTCAAGCTCCGTCCCGCAGCGGGTGGACCCTGTTGCGGTCATGGCGCCGCGCGCGCCGAGCGCGGCGGAGGAGGCGATCGGCGCCCGCGAGAATCCGCGCGTGGTCGCCGAGTATGGTGGCGTCTACTCCGACCCCGAGGTCGAGGCCGCCGTCGCGCGCGTCGTGTCGCGCCTCGTTGCGGCGTCGGACGACCCCTCGCGGCGCTACAGGATCACCATCCTCAACTCCCCGGTGGCCAACGCCTTCGCGCTCCCGGGCGGCTATCTCTATGTCACCCGCGGGCTGATCGCGCTTACCAACGATTCGTCCGAGCTTGCCGCGGTCATCTCCCACGAGATCGCGCATGTTCTGCTCAATCACGCCATCGAGCGCGCAAAGGTCGTGGAGCAAGTGGACATCGTCGAGCAGGTAGCGGCCGACGTTCTCTCCGATCCGGAGCAGAGCCGGTCGGCGCGCGACGGATCGCGGGTGACGCTCGCGACCTTCTCGCGCAACCAGGAGGTGGAAGCGGACAAGATCGGGATCACCATTGCCGGGCGCGCCGGCTTCGATCCGTTTGCCGCCTCGCGCTTCCTGGACAAGCTCGAGGCCTATGCGGCATTCCGCTCCGCTGTCGGCAGCCGCGACGACGCGGCCGGCTTCCTGGCGTCGCATCCCGCCGCGCAGGCCCGGCGCGACCTGGCGCTGGTCGTTGCCCGGCAGTTCGGAGCCCCCGGAGTGGGGGACCGTGGCGCCGACGGATACTTGAAGGCGCTCGACGGCATGGTGTTCGGCGACGACCCCTCGGAGGGCTTCGTTCGCGGACGCGAGTTCCTTCATCCGCGCCTGGCGATCGCCTTCGAGGTGCCATCGGGATTCCGCCTGGAGAACACCAAGGAGGCGGTGCTGGCGGCCGCGGGCAAGGATACCGCGATGCGTTTCGACGGCGTCACCGTCGACTCCGACAGGGAGCCGACGGACTATCTGGCATCGGGCTGGATCAACGGCCTCGTGCCGGGCTCCATTCGCGCCGCAACCGTCAACGGGCTGCCGGCGGCGACCGCGGATGCGGCGGCCGGGGACTGGATATTCCGGATCGGCGTCGTGCGAGTCGGCGGCAGCATGTACAGGATCATATTCGCCGACCGCAGGAACGGGGCCGCGATCGAGCGCGGTCTGAACTCGACGCTCGCCTCGTTCCACCGGATGACGCCGAGCGAGGTGTCGCGCCTTCGCGCGCTGAGGCTCGACATCGTTGCCGTGCGCGACGGCGAGACGGTCGGCGACGTGGCCGCCCGGATGCGGGGCACCGAGGGCAAGCTGCAGCTTTTCCGGCTGCTGAACGGTCTCGGTCCGAGCGACACGCTGACCCCGGGCCAATTGGTCAAGATCGTCATAGACTGAGCCCCCGGCCACATCTTGCGCGGTGGGCGGAGCGGGGCGATGATTGCGGCGTGAGACGGAGACGCACCGGTAGCCCTGCCCTTCCGATGCTGGCACTGGCCGCGCTCGCCGCGTCCGCCGCGTCCGGGCAGGAGCACCCCGTCGCGGTCGACTTGGAGCTTGTGATTGCCGTCGATGTCTCGGACTCGATGGACCGCGGGGAGTACGCCCTCCAGCGCTCCGGCTACGCCGAAGCCATCGGCCATCCCGACTTCGTCCGCGCCGTCCGGTCCGGCTTCCATCAACGGATCGCGGTGACCTATGTCGAATGGTCCAGTGCGCGTCTGCAGCAGGTGATCGTGCCCTGGCGGCTGATCGATGGAGCTGGCTCCGCCGCCGCCTTTGCCCGCGAGCTCGACCAGCCGCCGGTCCCGACGGCGCGCGGCACGTCGATATCCGCGGCGCTCGATTTTTCCGCCCGCTACATTGCTGCGAGCGGGTTCCTGGGCCGCCGCAAGGCCATCGACATCTCCGGCGACGGGCCCAACAATTCCGGGCCGCCGATCGACGAGATGCGCGACCGGATCACCCGGCGCGGGATCGTCATCAACGGTCTTCCGATCCTCATCAGGCCGTCGCCGACCTTCCCCGCCATGGACCATTACTACGAGGACTGCGTTATCGGCGGTCCAGGCGCCTTCGTGCTCCCCGTGCACAGAGCGGAGGATTTCGCCACCGCGATCCGGCGCAAGCTCATTCTCGAGATCGCCGGTGAGGGGCCAGGCCGCATCGTCCCGGTCCAGTCGCGCGAGCCGGTCGACTGCCGCGTCGGCGAGACGATGCGGGACCTTCACGCCCCGCACTACCCTGGCCTGAACGACTGATTATCCCTGCTCGCTGGGGGCGCTCGCCGAGGCAACGGCGAAGCGCGAGAACTCAGCGGCGACCTCGTCATAGACGGCGCGCTTGAAGGGAACGATCAAGCCGGGGACACGGTCGAGCCGCTCCCATCGCCATGTTTCGAACTCCGGCTTGTGGGTTCCGCCGCCGGGGCGCTTGACGTCGATCTCGCCGTCCGTCCCTTCGAAGCGAAACGCGAGCCATTTCTGCCGCTGCCCGCGATACCGGCCCTTCCAGGCAACGCCGACGAACCGCGGGGGAAGGTCGTAGGTCAGCCAGCGCTCGCTCTCGGCGAGAAGCGAGACGGAGCGGATGTTCGTCTCCTCGTAGAGCTCACGGCGCGCCGCCTCCAGGGGCGATTCTCCGGGGTCGATGCCGCCCTGGGGCATCTGCCAGCCCCGCCCCGGCCCGTCGTCCGGCGGGCCCAGGGGGCGGCGTCCGACGAAGACGAGTCCCTTGTCGTTGAAGACCGCCATTCCGACACAGGGCCTGTAGCGGTCCTCGGCGGTCGCAGCCATCGCTCAGGAGTCGGCGGCGGCGCTCGCCGGCACGAGGAAAATCCCGCGGCTCTCGGCCGCTTCCGCCCAGCGGGCGATCGTTTCCACCGATACTGGAAACGCCGATGCGACGCCGATCGCCAGACCGTTGGCCCGGGCCGCCGCCTCCAGCGCGTTCAGCTCGCGCTCAATATCGGCAGCGCTCCGCGAGCGATCGAGGATGCGGTGAGCGGTCAGCACCGGCACGCGCAGGTTCGCGCCGACAGCCTCCGCCTGGCTGCGGGGCGACGTGCCGTCGTCGAGATAGAAGAGGCCCCGCTCGCCGATCTCGCCCAGAAACGGCAGGAGGGCCCGATCGTCCGCGGTGAAGCGCGCGCCCATGTGGTTCATGACGCCGGCATAGCCGGTCATCCGGCTCAGGACCCAGTGAAGGTCCTGGCGGTTGTTGGCTCCGTCGGACGCCAGGAGCGTGTGGCTGCCGGGGGTTTCCTCCGGGTAGCCGACCGGCTCCATCGGAACCTGCAGGAGGACCTCGTGATGCGCCTCGCGCGCTCTGGTGACCCAGCGCTGCAGGCTTGACCCGTACGGCGCGAAGGCGAGCGTGACGTCCGCGGGCAACGTATCGATGGCGTTCTGCGTGGCGGTCTGGCTGAGGCCCAGCCCGCCCACCACGATGACGACCCGCGGCGCGCCCGCCGGCACGACGGCGGAGCGGCGGGCGTAGACGTCCCGCGGTCGCCGCCCGTCGGGGGAGACGCGCGGAAGCGGCCCGAAGCTCGAATGCTCCACCAGGCTTGGATCGGCCCCGCGAACGGTCGGCCGGGCCGGCAGAGCCGCAAGCTGCAGCTCGTCCTCCCGTTCCTGGCTCTCCTCCGCGGGCCGGGGTACGGCTGCTGCGGGCTCTGCGGTGGCGGTAAGGCTGCCGGTCGGCTCCGGCACCACTTCCTCGATCGTCGCGACGGCTACGGCCCTGCCGCCGTCGGGGTCGTCCACCACGGCGACCCAGAACGCCGCGACCAGGCCGATGACGCAAGCGCTCGCGATCAGGACCGGCGCCAGGACGGCCCGTCTCCGACGCACCGCACGGGCCTTCGCCTCACGATGCAGGGGCTGATTGAGGTCGTTCTGCGGCATCGACCCCCAACTGGGCAAACGCCGGCGCGGACATCCCGCCCGCACCGGATGATTCGTCAGTTAGGTATACCTTGCTCGGCCGTGGCAGGGAACCGGGCGTTGACCTGAACGCCGCGCAGAAGATCGAAAGCGTAGTTCAGCTGGCTGTCGAGCTTCGGATCCTGGGGCACATACGAGGCCAGTGCACCCCGCAGGACCTCTGCCTCCGTGTCGGCTTCTTCGCCGGCGGCCTCCTCTGCGTCGCCGACCGTCGTCTCGTCGGCCTCGGGCCCCGAATTGCGCTCGTTGTCGCCGCGCAGATGCCCGCGCAGCTCCGCCTCGCTGAGCGTGGTGAATTCCTGCATGTCCTCCGGCAGGTCCGGCAGTATCTCGATATCCGGGTCGATGCCCCTCGCCTGGATGGACCGGCCCGACGGCGTGTAGTAGCGCGCCGTGGTGAGCCGGATGGCGCCGGCGCGGCCGATCGGGATGATGGTCTGCACGGAGCCCTTTCCGAAAGAGCGCGTCCCCACCAGGGTGGCCCGCCGGTGATCCTGAAGCGCGCCGGCAACGATCTCAGACGCAGAGGCGGAGCCGCCGTTGAGCAGCACGATGATCGGCTCGCCGTCCACGAGGTCGCCGCTGCGCGCGCTGAACCGCTGCACTTCGTTGGCTCGGCGTCCACGAGTCGACACGATCTCACCACGGTCCAGGAACGCGTCGGACACAAGCACTGCCTGGTCCAGCAAGCCGCCGGGGTTGCCGCGCAGATCGAGCACGTACCCCTTCAGGTCCTCCTCGGGTATCTCAGCGTTGATCTCGTCGATCGCGCCTTCCAGGCCTTCCATCGTCTGCTCGCTGAAGGAGGTGATGCGGATGTAGCCGATATCGTCCTCCACGCGATGCTTCACCGACTGGACCCGGATCACGTCGCGCACGACGGTGATCTTCAGCGGCTCGTCCGCCCCTTCCCGGAGCACCGTGAGGGTGATGGAGGAGTTGGCCGGGCCGCGCATCTTCTCCACGGCCTCGCGCAGCGTGAGGCCCTGCACCGGCTCTCCGTCGAGATGCGAGATGAGATCGTTTGCCAGGATGCCGGCCTTGTGCGCCGGGGTGTCGTCGATGGGCGAGATCACCTTGATCAGATCGTTTTCCATCGTGACCTCGATGCCGAGCCCGAAGAACTCGCCGCGGGTCTGGACCTGCATGTCCTGATAGTCCTTGGCGTTGAGGTAGCTCGAATGCGGGTCGAGACCGGCCAGCATCCCGTTGATGGCGGACTCGATCAATTCCGCGTCATCGGGCTCCTCGACGTAGTCGGCGCGGATGCGCTCGAAGACGTCGCCGAACAGATTGAGCTGCCGATAGGTGTCCGTGGCGGCAGCGGTAGCGCCGCCGATGCCGCCAAGCTGTACGGCGCCGCCGGCGGCCAGGGCCCCTATCATGGCTCCCGTTGCGAGTAGAGCGAACCTGCGCATCATCCGTTGACCTCGTTGTCCTTCGACGCCCACCAGGGCGATGAATCGATTGCCGTCCCGTCTCGGCGGAACTCTACATACAGAATCGCTTGGACAGAAGTGTGTTCAAGCTCGCCAATCGTTGCGAGCCGCGTGACACCCATGGCGGCGATCGGCTCTCCGGCCAGCACGAACTGCCCAAGTCCAGCGTCGATCCGCTCCATGCCGGCCATGACGATATGATAGCCGTCCCCGGCGTTGAGGATCATGACCTGACCGTAGGAGCGGAACGGGCCCGCATAAACCACCCATCCGTCCGCCGGTGCAAGCACCGAGGTTCCGGACCTGGTGGCGATCGACAGACCTTGCGACGTGCCCCCCAGCCCGTCCGGATCGCCAAAGCCGAGGATGGACTCTCCAGTCGCCGGCCATGTCAGCAGGCCTTTGGCGTCGGCGAAACGCACCGCCGGGGCGATGCGGCTCGAGTCGGCCAGGCGCCGGGCCGCCTCCTGGCGGTCGGCGCGCTCGGTGGTGAGGGCGGCTTGCCGCGCCTCCTCCGCTGCCCGGGCGGCGGCTGCCACCTCGCTCTCGAGCTGCTCTATGAGCGATTCCAGGCTGCCGGCCTGACTCGCCAATTTGGCCACCTTTTCCCGCTCCGCCTGCAAGGCGGCCTGGGTCTGCTGGCGCTGCGACTGCTTGGCTTCGACCAGAAGGTTCTTGCGGGTCTCCTCCTCGCCGAGCTCCAGGTAACGAATGCGCAGGGCGTCCCGTTCTGACTCGATCCGCGCGGTGAGCCGGCTCATCTCCTGCAGATCCGCCGCCAGGGCCTCCGCCTCCACCCTGATGTCGGGAAGCACCGCGCCTGCGAGGATGGAGCCGCGGATGGCGGCGACTGCGTCCTCAGGCCGCGACAGGATGGCCGGCGGCGGCGTGCGGCCCATACGCTGTAAGGCCATCAGCACCTCCGCCATGACGTCGCGGCGGCGATGCAGAGAACGGCGGATCGCGTCCTCGTTCGCATGCAATTGCTCCAGCCGCTCCTCGGTCCCGGCGATCTCCTCCTCCGTCTCCCGCAGCCGCTTCGCGGTTGCCAGGAGATCGGCGGCGATGCTTTCCCGGTCCTGCTCGATCCCCTCGATCTCCTCCCGCAGGGAGGCCTGCCGGCGCTCCGACACCTCCATGGAGCGGCGGATGGCTTCCAATTCCGCCTCGCGCGCCTGCTTGCGGGCCCCGGCAGCCGCTTCGACCGGCGCCTCGGCCTCGACCGGCGCCGCCTCGGCCGCATAAGCAGCCTGCCCGGCCGGCAGCCATGCCGCCGCAGCTAGAACGGAGGGGAAAAGCACCGCGATATGTCGCCGAATCGTCATCAAGCCGAATATGCCGAACAGAGCCTTAACAACATTATGCCCGATGGTAGGGGTGCCCGGAAAGGATCGTCATGGCACGGTAGAGCTGCTCCGCCAACAGCACCCGCACCAGCTGGTGCGGCCAGGTCACCCGCCCGAACGACACGCTCAGGTCCGCGCAGCCCAGTATGCCGGCCCCGAGCCCGTCCGGCCCCCCGATGATAAATGTCGTGAACGGCACGGACGCTTCCGCGTCACGCTTGAGCGCCTGCGCGAATTCGTCACTCCCGAGCGCTTTGCCAGCCGCATCGAGGCAGACGATCCGGCCGCCGCTTCCGGCAAGGCCGATGAGCGCCTCGGCCTCCTGCGCGACCCTTTCCTCGCCGCGGGCGGCACGCGACTCGGCCACCTCCTTGACGGAAAACCCGCGGAGCCCCAGCCGCGCGCCGGCGTTGCGAGCGCGCTCCAGGTAGCGTTCGCAGAGGTCGCGTTCGGGGCCTGCCTTCAGCCGGCCGACCGCAAGCAGACGCACCTCCATCCGCGGTCAGGCGAGCGCCCGCCGCTCCGAATACGGCTCCGCCGCCCACATCTTCTCGATGTTGTAGAACTCGCGTACTTCCGGGCGGAAGACGTGGACGATGACATCGCCGGCGTCGATGAGCACCCAGTCGCAGTGCGGCAGGCCCTCCACGCGGACGGGCCCCAATCGGGCCCGCTTCATGTCGGCGACGAGACGGTCGGCGATGGCCCCGACATGCCGGTGCGACCGGCCGGAGGCGACGACCATGTAGTCGCCGAGCGCCGATTTGTTCTGGATGTCTATGGTGACGGTGTCCTCAGCCTTGGCTTCATCCAGGCTGGAGAGGACGGTTTTCAAAGCATCCCCGGACGCATTGGCCGCCAACAGGGAGGCCGCTGAAGGAGTACGATACGATGCTCCTTCTTCAGAGCGGGTCATATCAGACAGTGTGTGATCCCCTTTCGCCACTCGAATCGCGGCTCGCGCCGCGCACCTATAAGATAGGTGTTGGACGGTAAAGTTTTCAAGACGTTCCGGCGCGCGAGCGCAACGCCGTCGAGGACGCCGCCGACCGCGGGCCGGTGATGAAGGCCCAGCAGGGCGGTGCCCGCCGGATAAGCGACCGGGCGTCCGCTTCGTCGACCCGGTATCGGGCGAGCGCCTGCGCGGCGCGCGACGACAGACCCGCGGCGAGGTAGCCGGGCCGGTTGACCACCGCGATCGGCACGGCTTCGGCGATCCGGCGCCAGTCCTCCCACCGGTGGAATTGGGCGAGGTTGTC
>CAZMJQ010000099.1:0-6031 GCA_964566475.1 uncultured Propylenella sp.
GCTGCTCGTGGTCGGCGACGCGATCCTGCAGTCCTACCAAGCGGCCAAGCGGCGGGCGGGCGCGCTCGACTTCAACGACCTCATCGCCAAGACGCGCAATCTCCTGTCGCGCTCCGACGCGACGCAATGGGTGCTCTACAAGCTCGACCGGCGCGTCGAGCACATCCTCGTCGACGAGGCGCAGGATACGAGCCCCGACCAGTGGATGGTGGTGAAGGCGATCGCCGAGGACTTCTTCACGGGCGAAGGTGCAGCGCGGGCGCCGCGCACGATCTTTGCGGTCGGCGACGACAAGCAGTCGATTTTCCGCTTTCAGGGCGCGGCGCCGGCGATGCTCGCCGAGATGCAGCGCTTCTTTCATCAAAGGATCGAGGACGTGCGGGAGAGCTTCGTGGAGCGGCCGCTCTATCTCTCCTTCCGCTCCACGCGCGAGGTCCTTTCGGCGGTGGACACGGTCTTCGACGAGACGCTCGCCGGCGAGATCACGGCGTCGACCTACGCGGGGCACGCTTCTTATCGCGAAGACAAGCCCGGACACGTCGTCCTGCTACCACGCACGGTGCGGCAGAAGCGCGAGGAGCCGGAGGACTGGACGGCGCCCTTCACCGCGCCGAGCGCCGCGGAGACGGAGCTTGCGGAGAAGATCGCCGGGGAGATCGGGCGGATCAGGAACACCGCGCTCCCCTCCGGCAAGCTCCTGCGCGACGGCGAGATCCTGGTGCTGGTCCGCCGCCGCGACGCGTTCGCCGCGGCGATGAACCGGGCGCTTCGCAAGCTCGACATCCCGACCGCCGGCGCCGACCGCATCCCGGTCTCCACGCACATCGCCGTGCTCGACCTCCTGGCGCTCGCCGACGTGATGCTCCTGCCTGAGGACGACCTGCAGCTTGCCGCCATCCTGAAGAGCCCGCTCCTCGGCCTTAACGAGGAGGAGCTGATGCGGCTTGCGGTGGGGCGCAGGCCGAAGAGCCTGTGGCGCGCGCTGCTCGACGCGACCGAGGAGCCGTTCACGGTGGTCGCGGAGACGCTGCGCCGCTGGCGCGGCATGGCCGACCAGGTGACGCCGTTCCGCTTCTTCGCGACGCTGCTCGGGCCGGAGGGCGGCCGGAGGCGCTTCCGCGCGCGGCTGGGCGGGGAGGCGGACGACGTCCTCGACACGTTCCTCAGCCAGGCGCTCGCATACGAGAAAACCGAGCCGCCGTCGCTGCAGGGCTTCGTGCGCTTCATCCGCGCCAACGAGAGCGACATCGAGCGCGAGACCGAGGAGGGGGCCACAGGCGTCCGCGTGATGACGGTGCACGGCGCCAAGGGGCTCGAGGCGGACGTGGTGTTCCTGGCCGACACGGGCGGCGCCGCGGTAGTCGCGCAGCAGCGCAAGACGCTGGTGGACATCGGCGGCGACCGCGACGACCCGGCGTTCCTGTGGCGGCGCCGCGCCGCGGAAGCGCCGGAAGCCCAGCGGCTTGCCGACGCGCGAGAAGATCGCGAGACCGAGGCGGAATACCTGCGTCTGCTCTATGTTGCGATGACGCGGGCCCGCGACGTGCTCTACGTCGCCGGCGTCAGGCTCATCAACCAGCCGCCGCGCTCGTGGTACACGATCGTGCGGGATGCGCTCGTGCCGGGCGAGGTCGAGCGCGACGAGGAGGGGGAGCTGGCAGCGCCCTACCAGTGGCCGCAGCCGGCCAGGGCTGCGCTGCAAGGCGAGGGGCCGGTCCCGGCTCGGGACGCGGTCGTTGCCGAGCCGCCCGCATGGCTCTTCCGGCCGGCACCCGCCGCAATCATTCCTCCCGAGCCGCTGCGGCCTTCGACCGGACTGGCGGAGCCCGACAGCATCCCGGCCTTCACCGTCGGCGCCGCCGATGCGTCCGCGGGCGACACGGCGCTTCTGCGCGGCCGCGTCGTGCATATGCTGCTGGAGCTGCTGCCGGCGCTCGCGGCAGAGGATCGCCAGGCAGCGGCGGACCGCATGCTGTTGCGCGAGGTGCCGCACGACAGCGCCCTCGCGGAATCGATTCGCGCCGAAGCCGATACGGTCCTCGCGCATCCGGAGCTCTCGGGCATCTTCGGCCCGGAGAGCCGCGCCGAACTGGCGCTTGTCGGCCGCGTCGCGACCGCGCGCGGCGAGCACGCGGTGAGCGGGCGCATCGACCGGATGCTGCGCGAGCCGGACGGCTGGCACATCGTGGACTTCAAGACGAACCGCACGGTGCCGGCCGCGCCGGACCAGGCCGATCCGGCCTACATCCTGCAGCTGGCGCTCTACCGGCATCTCCTAAAGGAGATGGACCCGGGGACGGCCGTGCGCGCCAGCCTGGTGTGGACGGCGGGGCCGAACGTCATGCCAATTCCGGCGGCGCTCATGGAACAGGCGCTGGAAAAGCTCGGAATCCGCGGCAATCCGGTTCCTTGACCCGGTGGGGGCCGGTTCTTACTTTCCGGCCAACATTCGAATTAGGAGATCATCATGACAAAGGCCGTCACCGACCAGAACTTCGCCGCCGACGTCCTTGCTTCGCCGGAGCCGGTGGTCGTCGACTTCTGGGCGGAATGGTGCGGGCCCTGCAAGATGATCGCGCCGCATCTTGAAGAGCTGTCGAACGAGCTCGAAGGCAAGGTGAAGATCGTCAAGCTCAATATCGACGAGAACCAGCAGACGACGATCCGCTACGGCGTGCGCTCCATCCCCACGCTCATCATGTTCAGGAACGGCGAGCCGGTGGACATGAAGGTCGGCGCCGGGCCGAAGAGCGATCTGCAGAAATGGATCCAGACCGCCACGGCCTGACCCTTTCGCTATTCCGGCAGCGGACCGTTCTGCCGGAGGACTTCGCCAGCCAGATAGAGCGAGCCGCCGATCAGAATGCGCGGCGGCTCGGAATCCTTCTCCAAGTCCACCTTGAGCCAGTCGAGCGCGGCGCGCACCGTCTTGAACGGCGCCGCCGGCACTTCCGCCTCCATGGCGATGGAGGCGAGGGTCTCCGGGTCGAACCCTGCATCCGATCCGGGGACCGGCACGGTCATGACGTGACGGGCGAGCCCGGCGAACGGGCGGAAATAGCCCTCAGGGTTCTTCGTCGTCAGCATGCCGCAGATGAGGATGAGCGGACGCGAGTCGCGGTCCTCGAACTCCGCCAGCGCCTGCGCGACGACGGCGCCGGCGGAAGGATTATGCCCGCCGTCGAGCCAGACGTCGGAGCCCGGAGGCGCCGCGTCGACCAGCGGTCCGGAGCGCAGCCGCTGCAGCCGCGCCGGCCACTCCGCCGCGAGGAGCCCGGTCTCGACGGCGTTGCCGGGGAGCCGGATGCCGGCCGCCCGGAGCACCGCCACGGCGACGCCGGCATTCTCGATCTGGTGGGCGCCATGAAGGCGCGGCAGAGGCAGGTCGAGCAGCCCGCGCTCGTCCTGGTAGACGAGCCGCCCGTGCTCGGTGAACGCCGAGTACTCCATGCCGTGGCGGAAGAGCGGCGCGCCTGCCGCCGCCGCTTCGACGGCGATCATCGCGAGCGCATGCTCGTCCTGCGGGGCGACGATGACTGGCCGCCCGCGCTTCAGGATGCCGGCCTTCTCAGCCGCGATGCCGGCGAGGTCCTCGCCGAGGAAATCGGCGTGGTCGTAGGAAACCGACGTGATGGCGGTGGCGAGTGGCTGGTCGATGACGTTGGTGGCGTCGAAGCGGCCGCCGAGGCCGACCTCCAGAAGACAGAAGTCCGCCGGATGCGCGGCGAAGAGATGGAACGCGACGGCGGTCGTGATCTCGAAGAACGTGATCGGGTCGCCGCCGTTGACGCTGAGGACGTGGCGGATCGCTGCGATAAGGGTTGCGTCGTCGACGAGCCGGCCGCCGCCGGGCCGGCCGAGGCGGACGCGCTCGTTGAAGCGCACGAGGTGCGGCGAGATGTAAGCGTGCGTGCTGTGCCCGCCTGCCTCCAGCATGGCGCGCAGGAAGGCGACGACCGAGCCCTTGCCGTTGGTGCCGGCGACATGGATGACCGGTGGCAGCCGGTCCTGCGGCCGGCCGAGCCGGTCGAGCAGGCGCTCCACGCGCCCGAGCGACAGGTCGATGCGGCGCGGATGGAGCGCGCCGAGCGCCTCCAGAAGCGTGTCTAGCTCCGACATTTGCCGCTAGTGCCAGCTTTCGCAAATTGGTGAGTCAACCTACGCGGCGTCATGCTCGGGCGGAGCAAAGCAGAGGCCCGAGAACCCAGGGGCCGATCGCTCTGGGTCCTCGGGTCTCCCCCCGGATCAAGTCCGGGGTCGCCCGAGGATGACAACCTTCCGTATCGCGCATCTACGAATAAGACTAGGACGGATTGGCGGCGGGCGCCCGTTCCGCGTGCTCGGCGTCGTCCTGCCCGACCGGCTGTTCCGCGGGATGGTGGGCGCCCCCGTTTCCGCCGACGGTCTCTTCCTCCTCCGGCGGCGGGGCGTCTCCGACGGGATAGTTCGGCGGCGGCAGCTTCATCATCAGCCGGCAGAGCCGCGCCACCGTCTCGCGCAGCTTATGCCGATGGACGACGATGTCGACCATGCCGTGCTCGAGCAGGTACTCGGCGCGCTGGAAGCCCTCCGGCAGCTGCTCGCGGATCGTCTGCTCGATGACGCGCGGGCCGGCGAAGCCGATGAGCGCGCCCGGCTCGGCGAGGTGGACGTCGCCCAGCATGGCGTAGGAGGCGGTCACGCCGCCGGTCGTCGGATTGGTGAGCACGGCGATGTAGGGCAGGCCCGCGTCCTTCACCATGTCGATGGCGATCGTGGTGCGCGGCAGCTGCATGAGGGAGAGGATGCCCTCCTGCATGCGCGCGCCGCCCGAGGCCGCGAAGAGCACGTAGGGGCTGCGGCGCTCCACCGCCGCCTCGGCGCCTGAGATGATGGCGTCGGCCGCGGCCATGCCGAGCGAGCCGCCCATGAAGTCGAAGTCCTGCACCGCGGCGACGACCGGAACGCCTTCCACCGTCCCGGCGCCGAGCATGACGGCGTCCTCCAGCCCCGTCTTGGCCTTGGCCGCCTTCAGCCGCTCCGTGTAGCGGCGCTCGTCGCGGAACCTCAGCGGATCGAGCGGCACCTGCGGTAGTGGCAGGGTCTCCCACTCGCCGTCGTCGAAGAACAGGCGGAAGCGCGCGCGCGCATCGATGCGCTGGTGGTAGCCGGAATTGGGGAAGACGAACTGGTTCGCTTCGAGGTCCTTGTGGAAGACCATCTCGCCCGTTTCCGGGCATTTCACCCAAAGATTCTCCGGCGTCTCGCGCTTGGTCCACAGCCCGCGAATGCGCGGGCGCACGACATTCTGAATCCAGTTAGCCACGCCAGACCTTCCTTACTCCGCCGCCATCAGGCGGGCGGTGCGCACGCCCTGGGCAAGCGACGCGACGAGCTCCGTCACCGCCGTGACCGTCCCGCTCGTGGCGCGGCCCTCCGCGTCGAGGGTCGACTCAACCGCGCGCACCAGCGCCGTGCCGACGACCACGCCGTCGGCGTTGCGACCGATGGCGGCGGCCTGGTCCGGCCTGGTGACGCCGAAGCCGACCGCGACCGGTAGATCGGTATGCCGCTTGATGCGGTCAACCGCTTCGGCGACCTCAGTGCTGTTCGGGGCCTTGGTGCCGGTGATCCCGGCGATGGAGACGTAATAGACGAAGCCCGACGTGTTCCTGAGGACTGCGGGCAGGCGCCTGTCGTCGGTCGTCGGCGTGGCGAGGCGGATGAAGTTGAGCCCGGCCTTGAGCGTCGGGATGCAGAGCTCCTCGTCCTCCTCCGGCGGCAGGTCGACGACGATGAGCCCGTCGACGCCGGCCTCCTTCGCGTCGGCGAGGAAGCGCTCGTTCCCGTAGATGTAGATCGGGTTGTAGTATCCCATCAGCACGATGGGCGTGTCCTGATCCGACTGGCGGAAGGTACGCACCATGTCGAGGGTCCGGGCCATGGTCTGACCGCCCTTCAGCGCGCGGAGGCCCGCCGCCTGGATCGCCGGCCCGTCGGCCATCGGATCGGAGAACGGCATGCCGAGCTCGATGATGTCGGCGCCCGCCGC
>CAZMJQ010000100.1:0-3668 GCA_964566475.1 uncultured Propylenella sp.
CCGCCCTTGAACGAGCCGAACGTCGAACGTTCGACCCTTTCCGTCGAACGTTCCCGGCCCGTTCACGGGCCCTTCGGACTAAGCTCTTGAATTGATTGGTGGGTGTACACGGACTCGAACCGTGGACCCGCTGATTAAGAGTCAGCTGCTCTACCGACTGAGCTATACACCCGCGCTTGCGGGCGCTTTATAGGTATCGGGCCGGGCCTTCGCAAGGGGCGCGCGTGCAGGACTGTCGATAGCACACGAGTTGTCCGGTCTTGTCGCCTCGCAAGGAGGCGGGGGCTGGCGTTACGCGCTCTCGGGTCGCCGCTTTCGCTCCGCCCCGAGACGGTGCGAAGCCCGCGGCGGAGGCCCCGCATTGCGCTGCGCTCCACGCGGCGGCCTCTCACGCAGCGGCACTCCGCAGCCCCGTCCCGTGGATGCCGGCAGCCGGCCGGCTTCGAGGGAACTCCCGCGGCCATTCGCCGTTGAATCGCGGCAGGCAACGACGAGGCGCGACGATGCTTAGGCGGACTTCGGAGATACTCGGCTGGAGCCTCCATGCCACGGACGGCAGCATTGGCTCCGTCGCCGATCTTCTCTTCGACGATACGGAGTGGACCGTGCGCTGGGTCGTCGTCGACAGCGGAACGTGGCTGCCCGGGCGCAAGGTGCTGCTGCCGCCGGCTTCGTTCGGGGAGCCCGACCCGGTGCGCCGGGAGCTCCCGGTCGACGCCACCCGCGAGCAGGTCAAGGAGAGCCCCGGCATCGACATGGATGCCCCGGTATCGCGCCGCATGGAAGCCGATCTTTCCGCCCATTACGGGTGGTCGCCGTACTGGGCAGCGGCATACCCGCCGATGGCCGCGGCGGTGCCGCCCTATCCGACGGCCGGCGCGGCCCAGGCGGTCGCGGCAGATGCGACCCGCGCGGCCCCGCGCGAGGAGGTGGAGCGCGAAGGCGACCCGCACCTGCGCAGCGCCAGCGAGGTGACAGGCTATCATATCCACGCAACGGACGGCGAGATCGGCCACGTCGAGGACTTCCTGGTCGACGGGGAGACCTGGGCCATCCGCTACATGATGGTGGATACGAAGAACTGGTGGCCCGGCAAGATGGTCCTCGTCGCGCCGCGCTGGCTGAGGGATGTGAACTGGAGCGACCGGTCGGTCAGCGTCGATCTCAGCCGATCGCAGGTCAAGGAAAGCCCGGAATACGAGGCTCTGACGGATCTCGACCGCCCGTTCGAGGAGCGGCTCTATCGTCACTACGGGTTCCCGCCTTACTGGCTCTGAGTCGTCGACCGCGGGGGTGACGCCCGGCGACCGCCTCGGATCGACTTGAGCACCCGCACCCGGTCCGCGCGCGGAACGCCGCGAAGGGCTTTGCGTTGGAAACCGACGCCCCCGCGGATCGACTCAGGAGACGTTCTTCGGGGACGCGCCGGCGCGTCCGATGGAATGTCCGCGCAGGAGACCGGGATGTCGTACGTTCGCTTCGGCCTGATGATCCTCACGTCCACGGTCGTGATGTTCGTCCTGATGTACCTGAACACCTACGCCTGGGAGCACGTGTTCTTCAGCGAGACGCGCGTCTACATGGCGATCGTCATGGGCGCGACCATGGCGGTGATCATGCTGGCCTACATGCTCGGCATGTACAAGAGCATGCCACTCAACATCGCCATCTTCGCCGGCAGCGTGATCGTGTTCGCCCTGGCGCTCTTCCTCGTGCGCTCGCAGGTCACGGTGAGCGGACCGAGCTACCTGCGGGCGATGATTCCGCACCATTCCATCGCGGTGATGACTTCGGAGCGGGCGAACATCCGCGACGAGCGCGTGAGGAAGCTTGCCGACGAGATCATCGAGGCGCAGCGGCGCGAAATCGCGGAGATGATGTACCTCATCGCAGACGTGTCGGCCGGGAATGTCGTGGGCGATATCTACGAGGACCCGCCAGCGGAGGCCGGAACGGTCGACGACGCGCTGGCGAATACCCTGATCACCGAGCTCGATCCCGCTCCGATGACCGAAGCGGAGGCCGGGCAGGTGCTCGATGCGGCTTCGGGCTGCGCATTCGACCGCAGTCCCGAGTCCGATCCCATCCTGCACGTCGCGGCCGACGGGAGCGCCGGCGCCATGAAGCTCAACGGCGTCATCGTGCGGCTGGAGGCACAGGGCGAGACGGACGCGGGAGGCATTGCTCTCTCCGCGCCGGGGGCGAGCCTGACAGTCCGGCCGCTCGGCGACGAAGCCGGCTGGCGCTCCGACGCGGAGCTGGTCTTCGCCTTCGATGAAGGGCCCACCCTGGGGTATCGCGGATTCTACGGCTGCCAGGGCTGAGCGGCCTCGCCGGCTCCCTCAAGCCCGTCCGGAATCGTCAGCGCACGATGAGCGTGTCGGCGACGATGCCGGTGGTGAAGTTGACGGGGCGCACGCGGCCCTGCACCGCGGCGGGGCAACCCTCTCCGCACTGGTCCAGGAACCTCTGGCGCTGCTGCCGCGGCATCGTCTGATAGTCGATCGGCATCGGGCGCTCGTCGGATTCGTCGACGCCAAGGAAGAGGAAATCGTCGCCGGGCGTGATCCAGCCCGTCACCTCCACCAGCTGGCCGCGATAGCTGAGCACGAAGCTCTTCAGCTCCTCCAGCGGCACGCTCTCGTACTTGCTGCGCGGGCCGCCGGGCGACAGGCGGATCGCATCGTAGCACTGGAGTCGGCGCTCGTCCGTCTCGATGGCGCGGCAGCGCTCGATATCCTCGCGCGTCTGCGCCCCGGCGGCTCCTGCCCAGGCAACTCCCAATGTCAACACGGTGATAACGCTGAGGAGACGCATCGCTGCCCTGAAAGTCCCGTTCGGAAGCATTTTGTCAACTCTCGCGCGTCGATGCTACGGATCAGGCCGGACACGAACCCGCCTAAAGCGCACGGCCACGTGAACATTCGGTGAGCGCTCGGGCACCCCATGTAACGATGTCGCGCCCCGGGGCTTGCGGCCTTGTAGCCGGGGCGGCATGCCTCTATTTGGCGGCATTCCGGCAGCTTGCGGGCCAAGGCGGCAATGATCGACGTCGGCATCATCGGAGCGTTTCTGGGCGGGCTGCTCTCTTTCGTGTCGCCCTGCGTGCTGCCGCTCGTGCCGCCCTATCTGTGCTATATTGCAGGGGTCTCCATCGAGGAGCTCGGCCAGAGCGAGCCGGAGGGCAAGCGCCGGCAAGACATCTTGCTGGCGGCGCTCTCCTTCGTGCTCGGCTTCTCCACCGTGTTCGTGGCGCTCGGAGCGACGGCGAGCGTCTTCGGGCAGGCGGTGCAGCGGCTGACGACTTTCCATGTGGAGGTCTTCGGGCTCGACGTATCCGTCGTCGCGCTGATCGCCGGCATTGTGATCGCGGTGATGGGGCTGCATTTCCTCGGCGTGTTCCGCATCGCGTTCCTGTCGCGCGAGGCGCGCATGCATGTGGCGGAGAAGCCGCCCGGGCTCTTCGGCGGCTATGTGCTGGGGCTCGCATTCGCTTTCGGGTGGACGCCCTGCATCGGGCCGATCCTCGCCGCCGTACTGGCGGTTGCCAGCTCTGAGGACACGGTGACGAACGGCGCGTTCCTGCTTTTCGTCTATTCGCTCGGCCTCGGCGTTCCCTTCCTGCTCGCGGCCGGCTTCGCCCCGGTGTTCCTCGGCTGGTCGAGCGG
>CAZMJQ010000101.1:0-3561 GCA_964566475.1 uncultured Propylenella sp.
CGCCCCCGCGGCCGGAGCGGGGGAAGCCTTGCGCTCGGCGGTCAGCGCGACCATCGCGGACGCCACGCCCGGCACCGCGGTCACCACCTTCTCCACCGCCTGCCTCAGCGGCTCCAGCTCGCCGGCGCGCTCGGAGGGAACTCTGACGGCGAGGATCACCTTCCCGTCGGACATGGCGATGTCCTCCGCGCCGACCAGTCCGAGCTCGACGATGTTCCCGGAGAGGTCCGGCCCCTTCACCTTCCGAAGGGCGTCCAGAATCTGCTCTTTCGTGGTGGAAGCCATTGGATGTTCGGTCGTTCACTCAAAGGGCGCAGGTAGTCGCGCTCGCCGGCATCCGCGCCGATCCCCCGTGTCTACAGGCTTCCGGCACCCGGCGAAAGGGAGGGCCGGGGGGCGCGAGACGCAGCGCGTCTCCGACCGTGGCTGCCGCCACCGAGCTCGGACTCGCAGCTCAGCGGATGGTGCACTTCAGGCCGTTCGGCATATTGGCGGAGAGCTTCAGCCCGGCTCCTTTGACCGTGGGATCGAACAGGCTCCACATGTTGTCGAGCTCGAAGCGGCACCAGCAGGTTCCGGTCGGCCCGGTGACGAAGGATATGAACTCGTTGTCGCTCGACAGCGTCGACCACACGACGACCTGGCCACCCGGGAGCGGGGCGCGCTCGTAGACCAGAGTCGTGCGCGGAATATCCAACCAGATGATGCGGGCATTGCCGTCGTAGCGCTTCTGCACCGACTCCGCGTCGAAGTCGTCGGCGCCATAGTTCCCGGCGCCCCTGGCCGGCACGCGCTCCGGTCTCTTGACCACGTTGAAGCTGAACTGGCTCCCGTCTGCATTCGGCAGCATCATCACCCCGTCGGCGTCGAGGTCCGGTTTGTCCTGCGCCGGAGGATTGTTGAATGTCCCCTGCCCCGCCCGGGACGTCCCCTGGGCGTACTGGCCCTCCTTGCAGAGCTTGGCATTGCTGTTCGGTTGCAGGACGGCCTCCACCTCGAAGGCGAACGCGAGCCTGCTCAGGGCCACGTTCCGGTAGTTCGGTCTTTGCGCGGTTCCCGGGTCCAGGAACTGCGGCGCCTGCCGGCCCAGCTGGCACTGATAGGCAACGTCGGTCCCCTGGCACGGGTTGTCCTTCGGATCGTCGAGCTTGGTGCAGCCGAGGTAGTCCCAATGGGAGACTCTGCCCGCCTCCGGCGGCTTGGCGCAGTAGATCGCGCTGTTGGCCCGCTGCGTGTGGATGATCATCTCCTTGCAGCCGCAGGTGTCGGCGGCCTCAGGCGGCGGCTTGGTCGGCTCGTCATCGTCGTCGTCCGGGTCCTGCCTGAAGGCGACGAAGTCGTCTCGATCGAGCCGGAACCGGTAGGTCTCGCTGAACACCGCGCCGAGCACATCGGTGACGACGAGCGTCAGGTCGTAGGTCGCAGCAAGCAGCGGAAACCTGTGCTTCAGCACCGGGCTGCTGCTCCCGATCACCGGCCCGCCCTGGCCGACGGTGAGCTGGTAGCTGTCGATGCCGACGTCGTCGGCTGTCTCGGCCTCGACGCTGAAGGTTGCAACGACGGCATCGCCGTCTCGCGCGAGACTGACCGGGCCAAGCGCGATCGCGGGCGGGTCGCGCACGCTGATCTTCGCGGTGTCCGACACGACAGCGCCCGCGATCGCCAGGCGTGCCGCGACGACATACTCCCCGGCCGCCAGGTCATCCGTTGAGATCAGAACGAGCTCGTCAATGAAGGCGCCCCTGAAGGTGACGGGCCGCGACGTGATGAGTCGGGTTGCGGTGGCATCTGCAACTGTCACCTCGAGGTTGGCCCCCTCCGCGAGATTCGCGGGGACATAGCCGGCGATCACCGCGCGGATCGTCCCGCCCGCGGTGTAGACGGCGTTGCCGGGCGGGTTGATGATGGCGATACTCGGCGCGTCGGGGAGCCTGAGGTCGCGGAGAGCCGTCGGGTCGTAGGTCAGCGCGCCGCCCTCGACCTGGGCTACGACACGGGCTCGCCGCCATGAGGGCCAGCGAAACGACGAAGCGGGTCAAGCGCTCACGCATCTCCATCCCTCTGGTCGCAACATCCAGTTTAGGCGCGGTCCGGCGTGGCATCAACCGTTCCCGAATGCCCGATCGCGGCGTGCATGAGCCAGGTCGAGTCGCGCGACTGGCTGGCTGGGGCGCCAGGATTCGAACCTGGGATCGCGGGACCAAAACCCGCTGCCTTACCACTTGGCTACGCCCCAAACGCGCTTCAACGCATGTCGCCGCGCGATATAGAGGCATCGCGTCGTCGCAGCAATGAAGGGCTCCGCCGTGGCCCGGATGGAGGCGCGACTTGTCCGCCGAAGCCCGAAGGGCGAAGGCGGAAGCACCGCAATCCGGGTGGGCGTTGCCGATCGCGAGTCAGCTCCCGCATTGCGCTCCGCTCCATGCGGGCTACGAGGATTCGCTCTGGCCAGGAATGATACCGCAGAAAGTCGGCTCACCTATTGCGGAAAGCTGGCACCCTACGGCGGCCAGGTCTGCCGCTCGCCGCGCAGCGTGCGGCGCATGAAGCCGGCGGGCTGCATCCACTTTGCTTCCCGCAGCCGGTCCGCTTCGATCGCCGGCGTGGACGGCGGCAGATAGTCGCCGTGCCCGTAATCCGCCGCTTCCGGGATTTGCCACGGCGGCACCGTGGCGCCGACCGGCCGCGGCGGGCCGTTGTAGCCGAGGCCGCCGCGGATGTCCTGCTGGCGGCGGAAGAGATCGCTGAAGAAATCCCCGAGCGGGAAGGCCAGCTGCACGACGCGATCCTTGCGCGAGGCCAGCACCGTGACCAGCTCGGCATTATCGAAGGCGTCCTTGTACTCCTTCGTCAGGCAGTCGCGGTCGATGGCGCCCGCCGTCAGGCAGACCGCCCTCGCCTTCCGGTCGAGCCGCCGCACCGCCTCCAGCACCAGCCGCGCCCCGAGACTGTGGGAGATGAAGGAGAAGCTCGCCGCGCCCGCCAGCTCCGTTCGGCAGAAGGCGGCGAGCCGCCGGCCGCTGTCGCGCGCGTCCGACCCCTCGAAGGGATAGTTGATGACCGGCACCCAGAAGTCGCCGGGCCACAGCACCCCGAAGAACACGTCCGACTCTCCGAGCCCGAGCAGCGGCTCCAGCCGCCCCAATGCCAACACGCCCTCGCGCTGGTTCACGTTGAACCCGTGCACGCCGAACACGACGTTGCGGCCGGCGACGCGATGTCGGACGTCCAGCATCGGGCGCTCGCGGAGCGACCGGGGATCGTCGCCCTCCAGCACGCGCGGATCGACGACGCTGCCGCCGACCTCGCGCGAGCGCAGCCGGATATAGAGCGTCAACGGCCGATCCCGCTTGCCGCCTTCAGGCCCCCCGCGGCGGCCTGCAGCGTCGAGGTCAGGTCCTTCGCCATGGGCGCGAGCGGCGTCGCCATGACGCCGACGAAGAGCGCCGAGATGTAGCTGGCGTCGATCAGGTAGGCCGCGACGAGCGACAGGACAACGGCGACCGCGGCGGAGGTCGCCTTGGCGGAGTTGCGGTACATCTGGTCGGCGCGCTCGTAGCC
>CAZMJQ010000102.1:0-4587 GCA_964566475.1 uncultured Propylenella sp.
GCCGATCTCCACCCAGGTCGTGCCGCGCGACCGCCATGCCGCCTTTTTCGCGACGCTCGCCGTCGTCGCCTCGTCCGTTGAGCGGCTGGCGACGGAGATACGCCACCTTCAGCGGACGGAAGTGCTCGAGGCGGAAGAGTACTTTGCCGCAGGGCAGAAGGGCTCCTCCGCCATGCCGCACAAGCGCAACCCGGTGTTGACGGAGAACCTCACCGGCCTCGCCCGGATGGTGCGGGCTTACTCCGTCCCGGCCATGGAGAACGTGGCGCTCTGGCACGAGCGCGACATCTCGCACTCGTCGGTGGAGCGCATGATCGGCCCGGACGCCACGGTGACGCTGGATTTCGCGCTGGCGCGTCTGACCGGCGTTATCAACCGTCTGGTTGTGCATCGGGAGAGGATGGGGGCGAATCTCGACCGGCTTGGCGGGCTCGTGCACTCGCAGCGGGTCCTCCTGGCGCTTACCCAGGCGGGCTTGCCGCGCGAGGAGGCGTATGCCCTGGTCCAGCGGAACGCTATGAAGGTCTGGGAGGACGGTGCCGACTTTCTCGCCGCGCTGCTCGCCGACGAGGACGTCCGCGCGGCGCTTCCGGAGGGGGAGCTCCGCGAGAAGTTCGACCTCGGCTACCACATGAAGCACGTCGACACGATCTTCCGGCGCGTTTTCGGCGCGAGCTGACCCGCGAAAGCCCGGCATCCGGTCCCGCGGCCGATGTTTCGCCAAGTTCTTGTCGCTTTGTCGGCGTAACAATTCGTGACTAACGAATTGCTCGCTACGCTGGAACGATGCCACTTCCGCTGCGTTTTCGGTCCGAGCGATGCCTCAGAAAGGGATTACGCATGGCTGACAATCAACCGGGAGGCCAGAAGCCCTCTTCCAACAACACCCTCTATTTCATCGTCGGTGCGCTGGTCATCGCCGTCCTCATCATCGGATGGTGGATGTACGGCGGCGGCGACGAGACCGCGATGGAGCCGGAGCCGGCGGCGACGGAGGAGATCACCGTCGAAGAGGAAGACGTGACGATAGAGGAGGAGCCGGCCGCAGAACCGGCGCCAGCACCGGAGCCTTCGCCTGCGGAACCGGCGCCCGAGCCCGCGCCCGCGCCAGAGCCTGCTCCGGAGCCCGAGCCTGCTCCAGAGCCCGAGGCCGAGCCCGCGCCGGCCCAGTAGCAGGGGCGAGCGGGTCTAGAAAGCTACGCGACGGCGCCGCCCCACCCGGCCGGCGCCGTTTTGCTTTTCTTCACCTTGACCTGTCTTTGTATTGCTCCGTTTTGCGCCGAGCCGGTGCAGGTCACGGTGGAGGGTGAAGCACATGTCCGACAGCGGTCGGTATCCCGCCGGGCCTTCGCGCGACGGCGCGACGACGCCAAGCAGGCTGCCTGCCCCGAGACCGGAGGACGTCGGGCTGCCGCGCACAAGCTCCAGCTTCGTGCTGCCCGCGTTCATCGCCCTTGTCGTTTTCACGCTCGTCATCGGAGCGCGCCTGCTCTGGCAGTGGTAAGCCGCGGCGCGGAGCCCGAAAACTAGGCTCTGAGCCCGTCGAGCAGCGATGCGGCCCCGCGCTTCAGGCACTCCACGTCGGAGCCGACCGCGATCAGGCGAAAGCCCATGTCGCGGTACCGGCGGGCGTTCTCACCCGATAGGGCAAAGGCGCATGGCACCTTGCCGGCGCCGTTCGCCCGCCTGGCGATATCCTCCGCCGCCACCAGCATCTCCGGGTCGGTGACGTCGACGCGCGCGCCATCGGAGAGCGCGATTGAGAAATCGGACGGACCGACGAAAACGCCGTCGATCCCCTCAAGGCCCAGGATCTGGTCGAGGACGCCGAGCGCCTCCCGCGTCTCCACCATGGCGATCGCCAGGGTGTCCCGGTTGGCCGATTGGAGATAGGCCTGCGCATCGGTCAGGCGGTGGAGCGCGAACGCCCGGGTGGGCCCCCACGAGCGCTCCCCCACCGGCGGAAACTTCATCGCCGCCGCGAACGCGCGGGCGTCCTCCAGCGAGTTCACCATGGGAGCGATGACGGCTGCGGCGCCAAAATCGAGCGCGCGGCTCGCCATGTCGTTTCCGCCGACCGGGACGCGCACGATGGCGGGCTTGTCGGTCAGCTTAACGGCAGCAACGCCGCGCAGCACGCTGTCGGTCGAATGGGCGCCATGTTGCATGTCGAGCGTGACGGCGTCGTAGCCGGCGCGTGCCTGGAGCTCCGCGACGAGCGGGTCCGGGATGGCCGACCATGCGGTGTAGAGCGTTTCGCCGGCCTCCAGACGCGCGCGAAGCGACATGAGCGGTCAGCCTTCCGATTCGATCTGCGCGACGGCCTCGTCCATCTTCTCCTCCATCGTGCGGCGGATCTGATGCTCCGACAGGCCGGCATTCGCCGCGTCGAGGTCGTTCCTGAGCTTGCGGAAGACGTCCTCGTCACCCGCCTCCTCCATGTCGGCGCGGACGACTTCGCGGGCATACGCTGCCGCCTCGTCGCCGCTCTTGCCGAGCTTTTCGGCCGCCCAGAGCCCAAGCAGCTTGTTGCGCCGCGCCATTGCCTTGAAGCGCAGCTCCTCGTCCCGCGCGAACTTGCTCTCGTAGGCATCCTTGCGCTTGTCGAAGGTGCTCATCGAATAATCCTCCTCGGGTGCCCGCCGCCGTCCTCCCTAGCCTCGCTGCCACCCCCGCGCAACGTCAGGCCGCGGGAATGGGGGCCGCGGGCGACGGGACGGCGCGCCGGCGCCTCATTGTATCGGGCGGGGCTTTCCGCTAGGTTCCGCGCCGGCAGACGGGTTGGCCCGAGATTCCCGCCTTTTCCCGCCCGCATGCGTCACCATATTCTGACCCCATGAGAGCCATGAACCGCCGCCGCCGCATCTACGAGGGCAAGGCCAAAATCCTTTATGAAGGCCCGGAGCCGGGCACGCTGATCCAGCATTTCAAGGACGACGCCACCGCCTTCAACGCCAAGAAGCACGATATCGTCGACGGCAAGGGCGTGCTCAACAACCGCATCTCCGAGTACATCTTCAACCATCTGAACGCGATGGGCATCCCCACCCATTTCATCCGCGCGCTCAACATGCGCGAGCAGCTGATTCGCGAGGTGGAGATCATCCCGCTCGAGGTGGTGGTGCGAAACGTCGCAGCCGGCTCGCTGGCCGAGCGGCTCGGGATGGACGAGGGCACGGCGCTGCCGCGCTCCATCATCGAGTTCTACTACAAGAACGACAAGCTCAACGACCCGATGGTGTCGGAGGAGCACATCACCGCCTTCGGCTGGGCGAGCCCGCAGGAGATCGACGACGTCATGTCGCTCGCCATCCGCGTCAACGACTTCCTCTCCGGCCTCTTCCTCGGCGTCGGCATCCGCCTCATCGACTTCAAGATGGAGTGCGGGCGGCTGTGGGAGAACGACATGATGCGCATCGTCGTGGCCGACGAGATCTCTCCCGATTCGTGCCGGCTGTGGGACATCGGCACCAACGAGAAGCTCGACAAGGACCGCTTCCGCCGCGACATGGGCGGGCTCTTGGAGGCGTACCAGGACGTGGCGCGCCGTCTCGGCATCCTGAACGAGAACGAGCGGGTGCCCACTGGCGGCCCGGTTCTCGTCCAATAGCTGGCATAGTCGGCCGAATCCCCTCAGACTGGAGCGATGAAGGCGCGCATCTTCGTCACGCTGAAGGACGGCGTGCTCGACCCGCAAGGGCAGGCGATCGAGGGCGCCCTTGCGGCGCTCGGCTTCGAGGGCGTCGCCTCGGTGCGGCAGGGCAAGGTGTTCGACATCGAGCTTCAGGACGCGGCGGACGGCGAGGCGCGGCTGAAGGCCATGTGCGAGACGCTGCTCGCCAACACGGTGATCGAGAACTACCGCGTGGAGATCGAAGGATCGGCATGAAGTCAGCCATCATCCTCTTTCCTGGCACGAACCGCGAGCGCGACATGGCCGCCGCTCTAAGGCGCGCCACCGGCCGCGAGCCGCAGATCGTGTGGCATGGCGAGACCGCCCTCCCCGACGCCGACCTGATCGTGCTGCCGGGCGGGTTTTCCTTCGGCGACTACCTGCGCTCCGGCGCCATCGCGGCGCGCTCGCCGGTCATGCCGGAGGTGGTGAGGCGCGCGCGCGACGGCGTGCTGACGCTCGGGGTCTGCAACGGCTTCCAGACGCTCTGCGAAGTGGGGCTGCTGCCCGGCGTGCTGATGCGCAACGCCTCGCTGAAGTTCGTCTGCCGCGAGGTGAAGCTGGAGGTAGCGAACACGCAGACGCCTTTTACCCGCGCCTATCGTCCACGGCAGGTGATCCGCTGCCCCGTCGCGCATGCCGACGGCAACTACTTCGCCGACGAGGCGACGCTCGATCGTCTCGAGAGCGAAGCCCGCATCGTCTTCCGCTACGCGGAGGGCACCAACCCCAACGGCTCGCAGCGCGACATCGCCGGCATCGTCAACGAGGGGGGCAACGTGCTCGGCATGATGCCGCATCCGGAGGACCTCACCGACGAAGCGCACGGCGCCACGGACGGGCTTCCTCTGTTCCAGGGCATCGCGTCGGGGCTCATGGAGCGGGCGGCGTGAGAGGCCAAAGCGGTACGCCTG
>CAZMJQ010000103.1:0-9525 GCA_964566475.1 uncultured Propylenella sp.
GGCCGCCTGGTAGTAGGCGTCGGGAATGGAGATCAGCCCCGCATAGGCGAGGAGAACGACGAGCGACGTCCAGTGCCAGACGTCCATGAGGACGACGGTGAACCACGCCGAAAGCGGCTGCTGGGTGTAGTTGTAGTTGAAGCCGAGGCTGTTCAGCGTCTTGCCGAGCAGCCCGATGTCGGGCAGCGCGAAGATGTTCCAGATGGCGCCGACCACGTTCCACGGGATGAGGAGCGGCAGCGCCATGAGGACGAGGCAGACCGACACCATCGGTCCGCGGCGCGGCATGGAGAGCGCGACCGCGACGCCGAGCGGGATCTCGATGGCCAGGATGATCGCCGTGAAGAGGATCTGGCGGTAGAGCGCCTCATGGAAGCGCGGCGAGTTGAGGATACTCTCGAACCAGCTCACGCCGGACCAGAAGAAGATGTTGTTCCCGAACGTCTCCTGGACGGAATAGTTCACCACCGTCATGAGCGGAATGACGGCGTTGAACGCCACCAGGAGCACGACGGGCAGGACGAACAGCCAGCCCTTCTGGTTGACGGTCTTCCTCATGCCGCGCCGCCGTCGGTGACCATCCAGCCGTCGGCGTAGAGCTGCGTGTGCGCCGGATCGAAACGGAGATGCGCGCGCTCGGAGGGCACTTCGGCGCCTTCAGCCGAAAGGAGCTTGATGAAGGTGGCGTCGTGCCGCGTCTCGACGACGCTGTGCCGGCCGACGTCGCTGACCTTCACGACCTCCACCGGGACGCCCTCGTCGGCGAAGCTGATGAACTCCGGCCGGACGCCGATTTCGAGGGTCTTCGCTCCGGCGGGAGCCGAAGGCCGCCCCGCGATATCGATGCGGTGTCCGGCGAAGTGGGGGGCGCCGTTCTCCAGAGTGCAGGGCAGCACGTTCATGCCCGGCGATCCGATGAAGTAGCCGACGAAGGTGTGCTTCGGCCGCTCGAACAGCTCAACCGGCGTCCCGATCTGCACGACCGTTCCCTCGTGCATCACGATAACCTGGTCGGCGAAGGTGAGCGCCTCGGTCTGGTCGTGCGTCACGTAGATCATGGTGGCGCGCACCTCTTGGTGCATCTCCTTGAGCTTGGAGCGCAGAACCCATTTGAGGTGCGGGTCGATTACCGTCAGCGGCTCGTCGAACAAGATGGCGTTGACGTCGGCGCGGACGAGCCCGCGCCCGAGCGATATCTTCTGCTTGAAGTCGGCGGTGAGGCCCGATGCGCGCTTGCCGAGCGAGGTGTCGAGCTCAAGCATCGCGGCGATCTCGCGCACGCGCCGGTCGACCTCCGGCCGAGCAACGCCGCGATTGCGCAGCGGAAAGGCGAGATTGTCGTAGACCGTCATCGTGTCGTAGATGACCGGGAACTGGAAAACCTGCGCGATGTTGCGCTGGTCGGGCGGGAGCCCGGTTACGTCCCGCTCGTCGAAGAGCACGCGCCCCTCGGTCGGCTCGAGCAGCCCGGAGATGATGTTGAGCAGGGTGGTCTTGCCGCATCCGGACGGGCCGAGGAGCGCATAGGCGCCGCCGTCGGACCATTCGACGGTCATGCGCTTCAGGGCCCAGTCCTCCTCGCCGCGCGGCTGGGAGAGATAGGTGTGCCGTATGCCGTCGAGCGCGATTCTCGCCATCGGCCGGCCTCACACCGCGCGGCCCGGCGCCGGCGCGGCAGCAGCTGCCCGCTCGCCCTCCCGCGCAGCGATGAGGCGGTGCTCCTGGTCGAAATAGAGCGAATGCGCGACGTCCATGTAGAGGGTCGCCCGCTCTCCCACGTTGAAGGGCCGCACGCCGTGCGACTGCGACACCCAGGTCCCTTCCTCCACCTCGAAGTGCACGATGGATTCCGAGCCGCTGATCTCGCCGACGAGCACGCGGCCCTCGATCGGCACGGAACTCGGCGACTGCGCCGTCGGGGTGATGTGGTGCGGCCGGATGCCGACCGTGTAGGTCCCCTCGGGCAGGTCGCGGAACGGGCCCTCCGCCGGCCACCGAACGTGCTCGGTGAGCACGAACTCGCCGCTCCGCTTGCGGATGCTCGCGACGTTGATGGGCGGATCGGAGAAGATGCGCGCCGTCTCGAGGTCGCCGGGCCGGCGATAGAGGGCGAGCGTGTCGCCGAACTGCGTCACGCGGCCCTGGTGCAGCGTCGCCGTGCGGCCGCCAAACAGCAGCGCCTCCGTCGGCTCGGTCGTCGCGTAGACAACGATGCGCTCGCGTCCGGCGAACAGCTTCGGAAGCTCGTCGCGCAGCTCCTCGCGGAGCTTGTAGTCGAGGTTGGCGAGCGGCTCATCGAGCAGGATGAGATCCGAGTCCTTGACGAGGGCGCGCGCGATTGCCGTTCGCTGCTGCTGGCCGCCGGACAGCTCCGAGGGCATGCGCTTCAGCATCGGCGTCAGCCGCAGCAACTCGGCGGTCTCGCCGACGCGGCGGTCGATCGTCGCCCTGTCGACGCGGGCGACCCGCAGCGGCGAGGCGATGTTCTCGTACACCGTCATGTTCGGGTAGTTGATGAACTGCTGATAGACCATCGCGACGTTGCGCTTCTGCACCGGCACGCCGTTGACGTTCTTGCCGTTGAACCAGACCTCTCCCGACGTCGGCCGTTCGAGTCCCGCCATCAGCTGCATCAGGGTCGTCTTGCCGGCAAGCGTGGGGCCGAGCAGCGTGTTGAACGAGCCCGCCTCAAGAACGATGCTGGTCTCGTGGATGTGGACATCCGCGCCGACGGACTTCGTGATGTTTCTGAGTTCCAGAGACATTGCCCCGGCCGTTTCCAATCCCTGAACCGATCTTGTCACGAACTTTCCCGGAGCGCATCAGCGCCCCGGGAAAGCTTCTTGCAGTGCGAGTCCGGCGACTGCTAGTTCTGGGTCCAGCGGCTGACCAGTTCGTCATAGTCGACGGTCTGGCCCTGTTCCTTCTCGTTCTCCAGCTTCGCCCACGGAGCTCCTGGCTTGTTGAGCCACTCGGCTTCGTCGACTTCCGGATTGAGACGCGGGCCGCAGCCGCCGTAAGTGCCGGCCGACTCATCCGCCGCCTGCATGCGCGCCATGAGGTCGTCCATCTCGCCGGCGAGCCGGTTCATGGCTTCCTGCGGGGTGAACGCGCCGGAGTTGACGTCGCCGATGTTCTGCCAGAACAGCTGGGCGAGCTTCGGATAGTCAGGCACGTTGATGCCGGTCGGCGTCCACGCGATACGGTCGGGCGAGCGGTAGAACTCGACCAGGCCGCCAAGCTTGGGCGCGCGCTCGGTGAACGACTCGTGGTTGATGGACGAGTCACGGATGAACGTCAGGCCGACGTGGCTTTTCTTGACATCCACCGTCTTTGAGACAACGAACTGCCCGTAGAGCCAGGCCGCCTTGCGCCGATCGACCGGGGTCGAGTTGAACAGCGTCCAAGAGCCGGCGTCCTGGTAGCCGCGCTGCGAGCCCTCAACCCAGTACGGGCCGTGCGGTGACGGCGCCATCCGCCACAGCAGATTGCCGTCGTCGTCGACGGTGTTGTTGCCTTCGGCCTGCGACTTGACCATGTCCGGAACGAAGGCGGTGTACCAGAAGATCTGCTGAGCGACGTTGCCCTGGCTGAGCGCCGGCAGCGACTGGTAGAAGTCGAGGTCCGCCGCTCCCGGAGGGGCATAATTGCGCAGCCACTCGTCCCACTTGGCGACCGCATAGACAGCCGCCGGGCTGTTGGCCGCGCCACCGCGCGACACCGAAGCGCCGACGGGATTGCAGGAATCTTCCTCCATGCGGATGCCCCACTCGTCGACCGGACGGCCGTTGGGATATCCGGCGTCTGCCGCGCCGGCCATGGACAGCCACGCATCGGTCATGCGCCAGCCGAGGTCGGGCGCGCGCTTGCCGTAGTCCATATGGCCGTAAATGCGGACGCCGTCGATCTCCTGCACGTCGTTGTTGAAGAACTCGGCGATGTCCTCGTAGGCCGACCAGTTCACCGGAACGCCGAGGTCGTAGCCGTACTTTTCCTTGAACTGCGCCTGGAGGTCCTCCCGGTCGAACCAGTCCTTGCGGAACCAGTAGAGGTTGGCGAACTGCTGGTCGGGCAGTTGCCATATCTTGCCGTCGGGCCCCGTGGTGAACGAGATGCCGATAAAGTCGTCGATATCGAGCATCGGGTTGGTGACGTCGGCGCCTTCGCCGGCCATCCAGTCTGTCAGGTTCACCGCGCTTTGCAGGCGCGAATGCGTACCGATCAGGTCGGAGTCGTTGATGTAGGCGTCGTAGAGATTACGATTCGTCTGCATCTGTGTCTGTACCGCCTGAACGACTTCACCTTCGCCGAGTATCTGGTGGTTCACCCGGATTCCGGTGATTTCCTCGAAAGCCTTGGCGAGAACGTCGGCCTCGTAGGAGTGCGTCGGGATACTCTCCGACAGGACGTTGATCTCCATGCCCTGGAACGGCTCGGCCGCGTCGATGAACCATTGCATCTCGGCGAGCTGCTCGTCGCGGCTGAGCACCGAAGGCTGGAACTCATCGTCGATCCACCTCTCGGCCTCTTCCATTCCGGCGAAGGCCGGGCCGGAGAGGCAGAGCAGAGCGGCGACCGCGGTGGCGGTCGTGATCTTGATTCTCATGGAATTGCTCCTCCCTGTAAAAACCGCGTATGCACTATCAAACGAAAGAAAGTGAAGGTCAATACGAAAGCCGTGTTGCCTTGAAGCGGCGATTGCCTGAGAATAGGGCGGGTTTCGCAGGCGATCTCGCAAGTGCGAAATCAAACGAAAGGATGTGAATATGGAGCCGATTACGCCGAGGCAGTCCGACATTCTCGGCCTGGCGCGGCAGTTCGGCCATGTCGAGGTGGATCGCCTCGCCGACGACTATCATGTGACGCCGCAGACCATCCGCAAGGATCTGAACGAGCTTTGCGACCGCGGGCTGCTGCAGCGCATCCACGGCGGCGCCACCTACCCCTCCGGCGTCACCAACTACGCCTACGACGCGCGGCGCATCCTTGCCGCGGAGGCGAAGCAACTTATGGGCATCCGCGCCGCTTCCCTCATCCCGGACAATAGCTCCATCGTCCTCAACATCGGCACGACGACGGAGCAGGTGGCCCTGGCGCTGGCGCGGCGCGAAGGCATCCTGGCGATCACCAACAATATCAACGTCGCGCACATCCTGCGCGACTCGCCGTCCGTCGAGGTGATCATCGCCGGCGGGCTGGTGCGCAAGGCGGACGGCGGCATCGTGGGCGAGGCGACGGTGGAGTTCATCCGCCAGTTCAAGGTGGACTACGCCGTCATCGGCGCCTCGGCGATCGACGAGGACGGCGTCATCCTCGACTACGACTTCCGCGAGGTCAGCGTCTCGCGCGAGATCATCCGGCTGTCGCGGCAGACCATCCTCGTGGCGGACGCCATGAAGTTCGAGCGCACCGCGCCGGTGCGCATCGGGCATCTGCGCGACATCGGGATATTCGTCACCGACCGTCCACCGCCCGAGTCCATCCGCGCGATCTGCGCGGAGCACGGCGTGCGGCTCGAGATCGCCGGCGAGGACGAGGGGCGGGCGGACTGAGCATGGCGGAAGGCGGCGGCGCGTACGACATCCTGGTGATCGGCGGCGGCATCAACGGATGCGGCATCGCGCGCGACGCGGCGGGGCGCGGATACTCGGTGCTGCTGGCCGAGATGAACGACCTCGCCAGCGGCACGTCGTCTGGGTCGACCAAGCTCGTGCACGGCGGGCTGCGCTACCTGGAGCACTACGAGTTCCGACTGGTGCGGGAGTCGCTGAAGGAGCGCGAGCTCCTGTGGGCGACCGCGCCGCACATTATCAAGCCGCTGCGCTTCGTACTGCCGCACCATGCGGGCCTGCGGCCTGCCTGGCTGCTGCGTCTCGGGCTGGTCTTCTACGATCATCTCGGCGGCCGCCGGCTGCTGCCGCCCACCCGCACGCTCGATCTGAGACGGGATCCCGTGGGCGCGCCGCTGAAGCCGCTCTACACGAAGGCGTTCGAATATTCCGATTGCTGGGTGGACGATGCGCGGCTGGTGGTGCTGAACGCCCGCGACGCGGCCGGCCGCGGCGCCGTCATCCATACGCGCACGCAGGTCACGGAGATGCGCTGCACCGACGGGGTCTGGGACGTGGAGCTCCGCGACAGGCTGCGGCGCGAGACACGTCGCGTGCAAGCGCGGCTCGTGGTCAACGCCGCCGGGCCGTGGGTCGATTCCGTCCTGTCGCTCGTGTCGGGCCGGAACGACGTGCGCAACGTGCGGCTGGTGAAGGGCAGCCATATCGTCGTGCCGAAGCTCTACGCCCATGACCGCTGCTACATCTTCCAGAACGCCGACGGTCGCATCGTCTTCGCCATCCCCTACGAGGACGACTACACGCTGATCGGCACGACCGACGAGGATTTTCACGGGGATCCCGGGGAGGCATCGATCTCCGCGGGCGAGAAGGATTATCTCTGCGCCGCCGCCGGGGAGTATTTCAGGCAGCCGGTATCGGCCGAGAGCATCGTGTGGAGCTATTCCGCCGTCCGTCCGCTCTACGACGACGGCGCGACGCCTGCGCAGGAGGCGACCCGCGACTACGTGCTGGAGCAGGAGGGGACGCCTGGCGGCGGCAGCCTCATCAACGTGTTCGGCGGCAAGATCACGACCTACCGCAGGCTGGCGGAGTCGGCGCTTGCCCTGGTGGAGCGGGTGCTGGGACGGCGCTCGGGAGCGTGGACGGCGAAGGCCCCGCTTCCGGGCGGCGATTTTCCGGTGACCGGCTTCGACGACCTCGTGCGCGGTCTTGTCGCGGAGCTCCCAGAGCTTCGGCGCGGGCACCTGCGGAGGCTCGCGCGGCTCTACGGCACGTCCGCGCGTACGGTCCTTGCCGGCGCCACGTGCGGCGCGGACCTGGGGCGCTGCTTCGGGGCCGACCTCTACGAGGGGGAAGTGCGCTATCTTATGAGCCATGAATGGGCGACGAGCGCCGAGGACGTCTTGTGGCGGCGGACGAAATGCGGGCTGAGGCTCACCGCTTCCGAAGCGGATGCGCTGGAGGCCTTCATGGCGTCCAGCCGGGCGAGAGGAACAATCGCGGCCGAGTAGACCGCACAGGCGCGAGGGGAGGCGATGAGCGCGCACATCGTTGCAATCGACCAGGGCACCACGTCGACGCGCGCCATCGTGTTCGACGCGGCGCACAGGATCGCCGGCGCCGCGCAGCAGGAGTTCGCGCAGCACTTCCCGCGCCCCGGCTGGGTGGAGCATGACCCGGAGGACCTGTGGCGTACGTCGGTCGACACGGTGCGGCAGGCGCTCGCCAAGGCCGGCGTGAGCGCGGGCGACGTTGCGGGGCTCGGCATCACCAACCAGCGCGAGACGACGCTGGTGTGGAACCGCAGGACGGGCGAGCCGATCCACCGGGCCATCGTCTGGCAGGACCGCCGCACGGCGGAGCTCTGCGCGCGCCTTGTGCGGGAGGGGCACGAAGCCGCGCTGACGGCCTCCACCGGGCTCGTCGTCGATCCCTACTTCTCCGCCACCAAGGTCGCGTGGCTGCTGGAGAACGTGGAGGGCGCGCGCGCCGCGGCACAGGCCGGCGAGCTTGCCTTCGGCACGGTCGATTCGTGGCTGATCTGGAAGCTGACCGGAGGCCGCCGCCATGTCACCGACGCAACCAACGCCAGTCGCACGCTCCTCTACAACATCCACAGGCACGCATGGGACGAGGATATCCTCGCGCTCCTCGGCATTCCGCAGGCGATGCTTCCCGAGGTGCTCGACTGCGACGCGGCGTTCGGCACGACCGAGCGCGGGCTGTTCGGCGCCGAAATCCCCATCCTCGGCGTGGCGGGCGACCAGCAGGCGGCGACGCTCGGCCAGGCGTGCTTCTCGCCGGGCATGCTGAAGTCGACCTACGGCACCGGCTGCTTCGCGCTCCTCAACACGGGGGCGGAGCCTGTCGCCTCGCGGAACCGGCTGCTCACCACCATCGCCTATCGGCTCGGCGGCGAAACCACGTATGCGCTCGAGGGCGCGATCTTCGTCGCGGGCGCGGCGGTGCAGTGGCTGCGCGACGGACTCGGCCTGATTCATCGCGCCGAGCACACCGAGCGGATGGCGGCGGAATCCGATCACGAGCAGGCGGTCTACCTGGTGCCGGCCTTCGTCGGGCTCGGCACGCCGCACTGGGACCCCGACGCGCGCGGCGCGATCTTCGGACTGACGCGAGCCACCGGGCCGAAGGAGCTCGCCCGCGCCGCGCTGGAATCCGTCTGCTTCCAGACCGCCGACCTTGCCGACGCCATGCATGAGGACTGGTCGGGGAGCGGAGCGGCGACCGCGGGTGCGCGAACGGTGCTGCGCGTGGATGGCGGGATGGTGGTGAACGACTGGGTGATGCAGCGCCTCGCCGACCTTCTCGCGGCGCCGGTCGACCGGCCGGAGATCGGCGAGACGACCGCTCTCGGCGCCGCCTGGCTTGCCGGGCAGAAGGCGGGCGTCTGGCCGGACCGCGACGGCTTCGCCGAGGCGTGGCGCCTCGACCGCCGCTTCGAGCCGTCGATGGACGAGGACGTGCGGCAGGCGAAGCTCGCGGGCTGGCGCGACGCGGTGCAGCGCACGCTGAGCCGGCGGTGAGGAAATGGAACTGTGATCGCCAACCCGATCCGCAGCGAGGAGCAGGAGGATGGCCGGCTGCGCTTCTGGGGCAAGGTTACACAGCCGGGCGAGGAACGATCGCGCTATCTTCGCGTCGTCACCCTCGATGATGGTGAGACGATCCACAACGCATTCTTCGATCGCGATTTTCGCGAGGAGGAATCATGAAGCTGCATTACTATCCCGAGACGGACAGCCTCTATATCGAGCTGAAGGACGCGCCCGGCGCCGAGACGCGGGAGATCGCCGAGGGCCTTGTCGTCGACCTTGACGCCGACGGCGACGTGGTCGGCTTCGATATCGACCACGCTTCGCGCAAGCTCGATCTTTCCAAGGTCGAGACGATCTCGCTACCACCTGCGACCGCAGCGGAATAGGTGGATGGCGCAAACGTTTCAGTTTGTCATTCCGCCTTGCCGCGCACGCGGCAAGACCGGGACCCTGGCTCCCGATAGCCCTCGACTGACAGGGCGGGGGAGGCTTGCTGGTCAGATTCCAGCAGCGCGTTCGATCTGGCCGGCGATCAGGATGATCTCGGCTTCGTGCAGCGCTTGCAGGCGCTGCCACTTGTCGTCGCTCATGTCGGCCGTGCGCCATGCGATCAGGCTGACGAGGCATGTCGCTACGGGAAAGCCGAGCGCCTCGCCCGGCGTGATCCGCGCGGAGATGCGGCGGACGAGATTCTCGGGTGTGCCCACGAGATAGTCGACCAGGAGCCGCTCGCGGTCCGCGTCGATGCGGAACCAGGCGCGGCTGCCGTCGACCAGTGAGGTGCCGGTGTAAAGTCCGGGCTCCCCGGCAGCCGCGGTGTCGAAACAGCCGAGCGACCAGCGACCCAGCGCGAGGGGATCGGACAGGTAGCCGAACGCCACTTGCGCGGGCGCCGT
>CAZMJQ010000104.1:0-2764 GCA_964566475.1 uncultured Propylenella sp.
CTGATGGGCCCGGTCGGGGCTGGCCAGCTCACCAAGATGGTCAACCAGATCTGCATCGCCGGGCTGGTGCAGGGCCTGTCGGAAGGCATCCACTTCGCCAAGAAGGCCGGGCTCGACGTGGAGAAGGTGATCGGCGTCATCTCCAAGGGCGCGGCGCAGTCGTGGCAGATGGAGAACCGCTGGAAGACCATGACGGAGGGCCACTTCGAGCACGGCTTCGCGGTCAACTGGATGCGCAAGGACATGGACATCTGCCTGGCGACGGCGCGCGAGAACGGCGCGCACCTCCCGGTCGCCGCGCTGGTCGACCAGTTCTATTCGGAAATCCAGGCGATGGGCGGCGAACGCTGGGATACGTCGAGCCTGATCGCGCGGCTGGAGCGGTAGCGGCCGCCGGCCAGCCCGACTGGGCGAGCGATAGTGCTGTGTCTCCAGAATTTGACGCCCTGAAGGGCCCGCTCTCCCCCTCTTGCGTCATCCTCGGCCGAGCGCAGCGAGAGCCGACGACCCAGGGGCCGCACGCCCTGGGTCCTCGGGTCTGCGCTTCGCTTCGCCCGAGGATGACGGCGCTTGGGAGCGCCTTATGTCAGCGACACAACACTAGCGCCCCGCCCCACCCAGCGCCGCCTCGATCGCCCGCCTCTCCTCCTCGAGCCCGCCGCTCGCCGCCGGCTTACCCGCGCGGCGGTACCAGTAGCCGGCATTGGCAAGGTCGCCCTCCACGCGATGCAGATGCGCGTGCACCCACGACGCCTCCGCCGACGGGTCGTCCTGCACCAGCTCGTGCGCCGCGTCCCAGTCGCCGTCGGCGAGAAGCTGCAATGCCTTCAACGGACCTTCAGCCATGCCTGCCTCCGTTCGCGAGCCGCGCCGCCCCGTCAGGTTTCGCTGCTCAGCACCGCGTCGAGCTCGATCTCGACCAGCCAGTCCGGATCGAGGAATCCGGCGACCACCACCATCGTGCTTGCCGGCCGGATCGCTCCGAACGCCTCCCCGTGGGCGCGGCCGATCGCCTCCCAGTCCTGGCGCCGCGTGATCATGATGCGCGTGCGCACTACGTCGGCGAGCCCGGCCCCCGCCTCATCGAGCGCCGCCTTCGCGATCTCGATGCAGCGGCGCGCCTGCGCGGCCGGATCGCCGACGCCGACCGTCCTCCCGTCCGCCCCGATCGGCGCGGTGCCGCTGACGGCGATCCAACCGCCAACTCGGACTGCGCGCGAGAAGCCGATGACGGGCTCGTAGGGGCTGCCGGAGCCGATGTTCTTCCGCGTGCCCATCACCACCACCGCGGCGGCGTGAAGAGCCCCGCCGCGTCCTCGATCACCTGCCCCGCGCGGAACAGCGTCGCCTCGTCGAACGGCCGCCCGATGAGCTGCAGCGCCATCGGCAGCCCGCCCGGGTCCTGCCCCGCCGGCACGGCGATCCCCGGAAGCCCCGACATGTTCGCCGTCACCGTGAAGATGTCGTTGAGGTACATCTCCACCGGGTCGTCGCCGCCCTTCTCGCCGATGCCGAAGGCGGCCGAGGGCGTGGCCGGCGTGAGGATCGCGTCGATGCCCTCGGCGAACGCCTCCTCGAAGTCGCGCTTGATGAGCGTGCGCACCTTCTGCGCCTTCACGTAGTAGGCGTCGTAATAGCCGGCGGAGAGAACGTAGGTACCGATCAGCACGCGGCGCTTCACCTCCTTGCCGAAGCCGGCGGCGCGCGTCCTCTCGTACATGTCGATGATGTCGTCGCCGTCGACGCGCAGCCCGTAGCGCACGCCGTCATAACGCGCGAGGTTCGACGAGGCCTCCGCCGGGCCGACGATGTAGTAGGCCGGCAGCGCGTATTTCGTATGCGGCAGCGAGATGTCGACGATCTCCGCCCCCGCCGCGCGGTACCAGTCGATCCCCTTCTGCCAGAGCGTCTCGATCGCCTCCGGCATGCCGTCCATGCGGTATTCCTTCGGTACGCCGATGCGCATGCCCTTCACGCTCTCGCCCACCGCCATCTCGTAGTCCGGCACCTCCACGTCGGCGGAGGTCGTGTCCTTCGGATCGACCGAGGCCATCGACTTCAGCAGGATCGCCGCGTCGCGCACCGTGCGCGCGATCGGCCCGGCCTGGTCGAGCGAGGAGGCGAACGCCACGATGCCCCAGCGCGAGCAGCGGCCGTAGGTCGGCTTGATCCCCACCGTCCCGGTGAACGCCGCCGGCTGGCGGATGGAGCCGCCCGTGTCGGTCGCGGTCGCGCCGGCGCAGAGATGCGCCGCGGTCGCCGTCGCCGACCCGCCCGACGAGCCGCCCGGCACCAGGTCGGCGTTGCCGCCGCGCCTGCGCCACGGATTGACCACCGGCCCGTAGTAGGACGTCTCGTTCGACGAGCCCATGGCGAACTCGTCCATGTTGAGCTTGCCGAGCATCACCGCGCCGTCGTCCCATAGGTTCTGGGTGACGGTCGACTCGTAGGTCGGCCTGAAACCGTCGAGGATATGGCTGCCCGCCTGGCTGTGCACGCCCTTCGTGCAGAAGAGGTCCTTTATGCCGAGCGGCACGCCTTCCAGCGCCCGCGCCTCGCCCGCGGCGATGCGCTGGTCGGAAGCACGCGCCATCTCGCGCGCTTTCTCCGGCGTCACGACGATATAGGCGTTGAGCAGCGGGTTCGCCGCCTCGATCGCCGCGAGATAGGCCTCCGTCAGCTCCAGGGCGGAGAGCTCCCGCTTCGCCAGCCCCTCGCGGATCGCGGCGATGGAAAGAGACGTCAGCTCGCTCATCTATTCGAC
>CAZMJQ010000105.1:0-4736 GCA_964566475.1 uncultured Propylenella sp.
CGAGGATCACGTCAGTCGCTTCCCGCAGTGCCAGTTCGCCGCGCTGGCCGGGATGCTCATCGAAAGCCTGGAGGGGAGGCCGGGCGAACGGATCGCCGCGCTCACCCCGCCGGACGCCTTAGCCGGGCAGACCGAGGCGCCCGCCGACGACGGCACGCTGCTGGCGGAGTGCAAGCAGGCCGCCGCCGACCCGGCCACGCCGGAGGAGATCGCCGCGGCGATCGACGCGTGCACGCGCGCCCACGAGCGCGTGCCCGGAGATGCGCTGACCATGCATCTGCTCGGCAACAGCTACAACGCTTCGAGCCGTTACGAGGAGGCGGTCGACTGGTACCGCAAGGCGGCCGATCTTGGCCTGCCGGAGGCGCAGAACTCGCTCGGCCTCAAATACGACGCCGGCGAGGGCGTCGTGCTCGACGACAGGGAAGCGGCCCGGCTCTACAGGCTCGCCGCGGAGCAGGGCCTGGCGGTGGCGCAGTACAATCTCGGCCTCATGTACCATTACGGGGAGGGCGTGCCGAGGGACACCGCGGAAGCTGCGCACTGGTACCGGCTCGCCGCCGGCCAGGGCCGTGCCGACGCGCAGAACAGGCTCGCGCTCCTCTACGACGCCGGCGACGGCGTAGAGCTGAACGACGTCGAAGCGGTCAGGCTCTACCGCCTGGCGGCCGATCAGGGATTCGCCGCCGCGCAGCACAATCTCGGCCTGATGTACGGGGCGGGAGAAGGCGTGCCGGAGGACCGCGCCGAAGCGATCCGCTGGCACCGCCTCGCTGCGGATCAGGGCTACCTCGATGCGCAGAACGCACTCGGCCTAGCCTACGATCTCGGAAACGGCGTTCCGGTGGACGATGTGGAGGCCGTACGCTGGTATCGCATTGCGGCCGAACAGGGCCACGCTGCGGCGCAGCACAATCTCGGCCTGATGTACGACAACGGAGAAGGAGTGGCGCAGGACGAGGCGGAGGCCATCCGGTGGTACCGCATGGCGGCCGAACAGGGGCACGCCGACGCGCAGAACAGGCTGGCGCTCAAATACGATTCCGGCTCCGGAGTCCCCCTCGACGACGTGGAGGCGATCAAGTGGTTCCGCGCCGCCGCCGACCAAGGCCTCGCTGTCGCGCAGTACAACCTGGCGCTGATGTACGATTACGGCGAGGGCACAGCGCGGAGCGAGGTGGAGGCGGTCCGCTGGTTCCGTCTCTCCGCGGACCAGGGATTCGCGGACGCCAGCTGGGAGCTCGGAATGAAGTACCTGCGGGGCGCGGGCGGGCTTCCCTCCGACGCGACGCAGGCGGCCAGGCACTTCCTCGACGCCCTGAGGAACCAGAGCAACAAGGCGAAGGAGGCCCTGGTGGACCGCAGGGCCCGCGACCTCTCCCCGCAGGCTCGCCGCGAGATCCAGCGCGCTCTCAAAGCCGAAGGCGCCTATGCGGGGTCCGTCGACGGGGTCTTCGGCCAGGGCACGCTGGGTGCGCTCCAAGTCTACACGCAGAGGCACTGACCGCGGCGGGTAAATCTGCGCCGCTCGCCGACTTGATCTCTCGCCCGCAGGGCCGGCAATCCAGGTTCCTCCCCGCCAACACCGGCAGAACGCACGCTTCACCATGATCGACGGACCCCGCATCTCCCCTGCCGCGGGCGGCACGCCGCGAAGCCTCGTCGTATTCCTGCACGGCTACGGCGCCGACGGGAACGATCTAATCAGGCTGGGACGCGAATGGGCGCCGGCGCTGCCGCACACCGCCTTCGTTTCTCCGCACGCCCCAGAGCCCTGCGCCGGAGCCCCGATGGGCCGTCAGTGGTTCGCGCTCACCATGCGCGACCCGGAGGAGTTCGCGCGCGGCGTTCAGCATGCAAGGCCGGCGCTCGACGCGTTCCTGGACTTGGAGCTCCAGCGCCACGGACTCGGCGAAGCCGCCACGGCGCTGGTCGGCTTCAGCCAGGGCACCATGATGGCGCTGCACGCCGGTCCGCAGCGGCGGCGGCGGCTCGCGGGAATCCTCGGCTATTCCGGGCTGTTGGCAGACCCGGATGCGCTGAAGGGAGGGAATGTCCAGAAGCCGCCAGTGTTCCTCATCCACGGCGACCGGGACGACCTCATTCCCGTGCAGGCCCTCTTCGCGGCGGCGCAGGGGCTCGCTGCGGCGCACATGCCTGTGGAGTGGCATATCTCGGAGGGGATCCCGCACGGCATCGGCCCAGACGGGCTGGAGCTGGGGCTCGCATTCCTAAAACGCGTCCTCACGGCCTGAGGGCCGCCGAGGCAAGCAGGGTTCCGCACCCGGCATTCCTCATGCAATTCAGAATTGTATCTATCCACGAATATCACCATCGAGAAAATCCGATGCGTTAGCAGAACCGAAAGCATTGTTAACGAATCCGATGAATAAAGGGGCCGGAAGCAGCCGGCCATGCGAATCGCCCTCACTCTGTTGCCCCGGTTTGTCCTGACGCGCATCAGTCTGCGCGCGAGCCTGATCCTCATTCTGCTCACAGCGCTGTCCGTCCTCCTCATCGACCGCAGCCGCGAGGCGGCGCGGACCCGTGCGTACGAAATCGAGCATGCCTATGCGGGCCTGATGCATGCCGCCGAATCCGCCGCGGGGCGCCAGGCGAACCTGATCGCGCAGACAAAGGTATTCCTGCGGCTGACCGCCGATCTGGATGCCTTCGCCTCCGGAGGCCCTGCGGGATGCCGCGAGACGTTTCGTGAGCTCCAGGATCAGTCTCCCTGGCTGACGTCGCTTGTCGCTTTCGATCCGCAGGGCGTGGCGCTTTGCGCCGGAACCGAGCTGCCGGCCGGGACGAGCTTCGCCGACCGCCGTTACTTCCAGGAAGCGTTGGCCAAAGGCGACTTTGCCGTCAGCGACTACATCGTCGGCCGGATCACCGGGAAACCGATCATCGTCGTCGCTTATCCGGTCATCCGGGATGGGACCGCCGAGGGCGTTCTTGCCGCGGGCATCGATCTGGCATCCATGAACCGGATCGCCGAGGAGGCCGGGTCCGCCGAAGACGCGGAGATCCTGCTTCTGGATAGCGGGCTCACAGTCCTTGCGGCATACCCACAGGGGAATGCCTGGGTCGGACGCAACCTGACGGGCCAGACCGGATTCGCGGCGGCCATCATCCAGGACGGCCCCGGCGCAATGGCGTCGGCACCGCTCGACGGAAGGGAGCGGCTCGTCGCCCGGGCCCGGCTCGGGGACACGGGCGCCACGCTGGCCGTGATGCTTCCCCTCGACCAGGTCGTGCGCAATGCCGGCATCCGCGCGTGGCGCGAGTTCGCCACGATCGCGATGGGCGGCATGATCCTTTTCGCCGCCATCTGGCTGGGCGGCGAGATGCTTGTCGTGCGGCCCATCCGAAGCCTGACGCGCGGCGCCGAGTTCCTCGGGGCCGGCGAGTTCGCGGTCAACATCCCGACCGAAGGCCTTCCGCCGGAGCTTCGCAGGCTCGCAGAGGCGTTCAACGTGATGGCGGAGCGGCTGAACGACCGGGAAGCGAGGCTGCGGGAGGCCAACCAGGCGCTCGCCAACCTTGCCGCCAAGGACCCTCTTACCGGGCTGGCGAACCGCCGCGCCTTCGACGAGCGGATGGCATCGGAATGGTCGCGCGCGCGCCGCGAGCGTAAGCCCCTTGCCCTGCTCCTGGTCGACGTCGACCACTTCAAGAGCTTCAACGACGCGTACGGCCATCTGGAGGGCGACAACTGCCTTCGCCACGTCGCCGCCGTGCTTGAAGCCTGCGCCCGTCGGGGCGGCGATTTCGCGGCGCGGATCGGCGGCGAGGAGTTCGCACTGATCCTGCCCGGAGCGAGCCGCAGCGCCGCCGCCACCGTCGCGGAGCACCTGAGGGGCGCAATCGCGGGGCTCGGCGTCAAGCACGAAAAGGTCCCGGAAGGACGCGTCACCATCAGCGCCGGCGTCGCCGCCACGACCACCGCAAGCGCCGACAGCCCGGATTTCCTGATCAATCAGGCCGACGCCGCGCTCTACGAAGCGAAGTGGGCCGGACGCAACAAGGTCTGCCTCGCCCGGCCGGACGTTTCCCTCGCCTCCTGACCTGCCCGCCGGGCGCGTCGGCGCGGATTGCCGCAGCGAGCGGTCCGACGGGAAAGCTTCACAAGAGTGACACGACCGCTGTAGACTATCGAAAACAGACGGAATCACGGGATTCCACAGGGTCGGACGCGTCGAAATGACAGTACACGTATCCCCCGAGGCGCATCCGGCGCTAGTGCTGAACGCCGATTACCGGCCGCTCAGCTACTATCCCCTGTCGCTGTGGGGCTGGCAGGACGCCATCAAGGCGGTCTTTCTCGACCGGGTGAACATCGTCTCGGAATACGAGCTGAAGGTGCGCAGTCCGAGCTTCGAGATGAAGCTTCCCAGCGTCGTCTCCCTGAAGACCTACATCCATCCGTCGCGTCACCCCGCCTTCACCCGCTTCAACGTCTTCCTGCGCGACCGCTTCCAGTGCCAGTACTGCGGGCAAGGCGAGGACCTGACGTTCGACCATCTCGTTCCGCGCTCGCGCGGCGGGCAGACGACGTGGATGAACGTCGTCGCCGCCTGCGCACCGTGCAACCTGAAAAAGGGCGACAAGACCTGCCGCGACGTCAAGATGTGGCCGAGGCAGAAGCCGTTCGCGCCGAGCGTCAACGACCTGCACAGAAACGGGCGGGCGTTCCCGCCGAACTATCTGCACGAGAGCTGGCTCGACTACCTCTA
>CAZMJQ010000106.1:0-3585 GCA_964566475.1 uncultured Propylenella sp.
CGCGGTCATGATCCGTGAACCCGAGCACCACGCCGTCGCCCCGCGTCACCCGCCAGCACGTGCAAAACGTCGTCACGCCGCCCGCCAGATGCGCGGCCAGCGCGGGAGAGAAAGTCTTCATTCGATCGCCTCGTAGCCCGCATGGAGCAAAGCGCAATGCGGGGACCCCTGCCCGGCAGTGCCCGGCAGTCGGCAGTCGCCAATCGGCAGTCGGGCATAGCGAGCAGGCCGCCCCAATCCCCTACTGCCCACTGCCTACTGCCGATTGCCGATTGCCCACTCACACCCGTATCTCCACCACCGGCACGTTCGGCACGTCCCCTGCCTCGAAGCTCGCGAGATTGACGCTGAGCCGGTCTGTGTCGAAGCGCACCGGCACGTCGAAGGCGAAGCCCGCCGTCACCGCCGCGCCCTCGCCCGGGATGGCCCCTGCCTCGAACGTCACGATCCCCGTCGCGCCATCGACGGTGAAGTCCACGCCCTCGACCTGCTCCACTTCATCGACGGCCACCCGAACGCTCCCCGCCACCGGCTTTGCGATCGCCCGCTCGTACGGATCGAACGCCGCCCCGTATCTCTTCACAAGCTGGAACGCCGCCGTCGCTCCGTCGCCCGTGCCGATCGCCTGGTCGCCCGGCGCCGGCGCCGCGTCCGGCGCGCACGACTTGAAATCGCCGCGGTCGCGCCATCGGAACCCGTGGAGCCGCCCGCGCCGCTCCTCGAAGAACGCGATCAGCGCATGCAGGTCCGCAAGCGAATGCACCCCCGTCCCCGCATCGTAGCGCCGGCGCGAATCCGCCCAGCGCGCGTTGCGTTCCTCGTGCCCGGAGGCAAGCAGCACGACATCCGTCCGCCGCTCCGGCCCGCCGCTCGACCCGAACCCGATCGACAGCGGAAAGAGGATCTCGTGAAAGCCTGACACTCTCGTCTCCCAAAAGGAGGCAGTAGGGAATAGGGCAGTAGGCAGTGGGGAAGAGCAGTAAGCAGCCTCAGCCCCTGCTGCCGGCTACTGCCGACTGCCGACTGCCTACTGCCGATTGCCGCCCCCTCACATCCCCCTCCGCCCCCGCGCCACCGCCCGCGCCAGCATCGCCGTGATCTCCGCCTCGGCGCGGCGGAAGCTCTCGGCGTCGCGCGTCGTCACGTTGAAGGTCACGTTGACAGCGCGCCCGCCTTCCGTGCTCACGCCGAGCCGCCCGTCCGGCCCGCGCCTCAGCGGCAGGATCGCCTCCGGCCCTGCCTCGCCGGCGAGCCCCAGCCCGCCGCGCATCGGAAAGTACGTCGGCGTCGCGATCACCCCGCCGGAGGCAAACGGCGTCACCCGCGGCGCGATCACGCCGCCCTTGGCGAAACGCGCACCGACGGCATTGCCGAGCAGCCCCGACAGAATGTTGCCGATGCCCGCCCCGATCGGCGCCAGCGCCTGGCTGAGCGCCCGCCGCGAAAGCCCGAGCGCCAGCGATTTCAGCACGCTCTCCAGCCGTTTGCCGTCGACCGCGGAACGGCGGAACGCCGTCGTCATGGCGCGCCCGAACGACTGCGCAAGGCCCTCCAGGTCGCTCAGCTGCGTCCGGAGCACTTGCGTGGAAAGGCCATCGCCGGTTTCGAATTCGCCCGCCACATCATCCTCCGTGATTCTCGTCGTCGGCGGCTTGCCGGACCGCTGTGCGGCGTGTGTTCATTCATCCGGCTGGCCGGGGAGCCGTTCCGCGCCGATGTCGTTTAGTTTCCCGTCGAACACATCGGGCCATACGCAGATGAACACCCGGGCGCAGGATCCCGAGACGCCGCTCTCGAACGTCCTCGAGCAGATGGCTCACGCCTGCGACACGTGCGAACGCGTCCAAGTGCGCGACATCATGAAGGCCATCGGCGAGCGCTCCTTCGGCCCGCTCCTGCTCGTGCCGTCGCTGCTGGTCGTGTCGCCGCTGAGCGGCATTGTCGGGCTTCCGACCGTCGTCGGCTTCATCGTCGTCCTCGTCGCCGGCCAGCTTCTGATCGGCATGGACCACGTCTGGCTGCCGCGGTTTCTCCTTGACCGCTCTGTCCCCGCGAAGCGCCTCCACCAGGCCGTCGGCTTCCTGCGGCCGGTCGCCGGCGCCGCCGACAAATTCGTCGGCCGCCGGCTCCTCTTTTTGACCACCGGGCCCGCCGTCTACGTCATCGCCGCGATGTGCATTCTCATCGCCCTCGTAATGCCCGTCTTCGAGCTCGTCCCGTTCGCCAACTCGGTCTGGGCCGCGGCCATCGCCGCCTTCGGCCTGGCGCTCACCGCGCGCGACGGCGTCCTGGCGGCCATTGCGTTCCTGCTCACCGGCGCCGCGATCTACTTTGCCGCTGCGGCGCTTCTCTTCTCCTGATCGACACGCGATTTCCCTATCTGAGGTTGAGACGCTCTGCTACGCTCCGGGACGTCGCCGGAGGGAAGGCGACCATATGGGGGAGGCAGCGCATCATGGTGGCCGTGGTTCCTGCAAGCTGGATGCCGACCTGCGAGATGAAGCGCATCGTCACGCACTGGACGGCCGGCAGCTATCGCGCTTCGGAGAACGACAAGGAGCATTACCACATCCTCATCGAACAGGATGGTACGCTGGTCCGCGGAGACTTCAGCATTCTCGACAACGTTTCGACCCGCGACGACATCTACGCGGCCCATACGAAAGGCTTCAACAGCCAGGCGATCGGCGTCACGGTCTGCTGCATGAGCCAGGCCGTCCCGCGGCCCTTCGACGGCGGGCCCTGCCCGATGCTCGAGCTGCAATGGGTCACCATGGCCGCCGTCGTCGCCGACCTGGCGCGGCGCTACGGGATTGCCTGCGACGAGCGGCACATCCTCGGCCATGGCGAGGTACAGCGCGTGCACAACATTCCCCAACGCGGCAAATGGGACCCGATGGTGCTGCCCTGGAAGCGCGAGCTCACGTCCAAGCAGGCCGGCGATCTCTTCCGTCAGCGCGTCGCCGCGCTCCTCTAGTGCTGTGTCTCCAACATTTGACGCCCTGAAGGGCCCGCTCTCCCTCTTGCGTCATCCTCGGCCGAGCGCAGCGAGAGCCGAGGACCCAGGGGCTGCACGCCCTGGATCCTCGGGTCTGCGCTTCGCTTCGCCCGAGGATGACGGCGCTTGGGGGCGCCTTATGTCAGCGACACAACACTAGGATCCTCGGTCCGGGAAGCGCCGCATCAGCGCCGCGAGGCTCGCCCGTCCCGGCGGGCCCGCCGCCCCCGCCGCGTGCGCCAGCACGGCCGCGACCTCGCGCGGCGTCATCGCCCAGAACGCCGCCGGCGGCAGCCTCAGCACGCCCAGCCCGAACGCCATCAGCTCGTCCCAGTCGAGGGGCGCGGCGCCGCCGGCGGAGGGTTTCCGCCCTCCCTCTCCTCCCCCGCGCCAGACGTATCGTCGTCGCCCCCGAACGTCGCGCGGATCAGCTCCGCCGCGATCGTCGCAAAGCCGGCCGCGCCGCCGTCCGTGCGCATCGCCGCGACCTCGTCATCCCGCACCTGCTCGCCGGCGCCGCGCAGCCCGCAGCCGATGATGCGCGTGATATCGCGCGCCGAAAGCCTGCCGCTCTCGAAGCGCGTCGC
>CAZMJQ010000107.1:0-9700 GCA_964566475.1 uncultured Propylenella sp.
GCAGCGCAAGACAGGCATGGGCCTCGTGCTGATCACCCACGACATGGGCGTGGTCGCGGAGACCGCGCAGCGCGTCGTGGTGCAGTATGCCGGACAGCAGGTGGAGCGACAGGACGTGCACGGCCTCTTCGCGCGTCCGCACCATCCCTACACGGCGGCGCTGCTCGCCGCGCTGCCCGACCGCGCCACCGGCAACCGCCTGCCGGCCATCCCCGGCGTCGTCCCCGGACAGGGCGACCGGCCGACGGGCTGCCTCTTCAACCCGCGTTGCGCCTTTGCCACCGAGATGTGTCGCAAGGTGGTCCCGCCCGTTCAGCCGGAGGCGCTCGGCTGCGCGCTGTGCCACTATCCCCGCAACGCCCGCGGCATGGAGGCCGCATGAACACGCTTCCTCGTAGCCCGCATGGAGCGGCCTGTCCGCCGAAGCCCGAAGGGCGAAGGCGGAAGCGCAATGCGGGGACTGACTCGCGAGGCGCAATTCCGTCCCGGATTGCGCGCCTCCGGCGCACCGTCCAGGCTACGCGGCCCGCGCGGAGGACGTCGCCATGAGCGCAGTCATCGAGGCCGTCGACCTGACGCGCAACTACGACGTGAGCCGCGGCGCCTTCCGCCGGCCGGCCACAGTGCGGGCGCTCGCGGGCGCTACCTTCTCCGTGGAGGCGGGAAAGACGCTGGCCGTTGTCGGCGAGTCAGGCTGCGGCAAGTCCACTCTCGCGCGGCTCATCACCATGATCGAGCCCGCGACCGACGGGAAGCTCGTCATCGACGGCGTCGACGTGGGGCGTGCGGACCGGGGCACGCTGAAGGAGATGCGGCGCACCGTGCAGATCGTCTTCCAGAACCCCTACGGCTCGCTCAACCCGCGCCAGAAAGTCGGCTCCATCCTGGAGGAGCCCCTGGCGATCAACACGAAGCTGCCCACCGCGGAGCGCCGCGCCCGGGCCCTCGACATGCTGCAGCGCGTCGGGCTCAGGCCCGAGCACTACGGCCGCTACCCGCACATGTTCTCCGGCGGCCAGCGCCAGCGCATCGCCGTCGCCCGCGCGCTGATGCTGGAGCCGAAGATACTCGTGCTCGACGAGCCGGTCTCCGCGCTCGACGTCTCCATCCAGGCCCAGGTCCTCAATCTGCTCGCCGACCTTCAGGAGCAGTTCGGGCTGACCTACATCTTCATCAGCCACGATCTCTCCGTGGTGCGCTTCGTCGCCGACGAGGTGATGGTGATGTATCTCGGGCTGCCGGTCGAGATCGCGCCGGTGGAGGACATCTTCCAGCGCCCGCAGCATCCCTATACGCGCGCGCTCCTGTCCGCCACGCCGGTCGCCGATCCGGAGCGGCGCCGCGCCAAGATCAAGCTTGAGGGCGAGCTCCCCTCCCCGTTCGATCCGCCAAGCGGCTGCCCGTTCCATCCGCGCTGCCAGCACGCCCGCGCCCCCGTCTGCATGGAGGAGCGGCCGGGCCTCATGCCGGCCGGGCCCACGCTGCACGCATGCCACGGCGTCGCCCAGGGCTGGGTGCCCGAGGCGGGACCGGACATTATCGAACATCGGACCCGGGCCTGAAGCCGCCGATGACGCTTGCGCTCCGCCGCGACTTCGATCCGCGCCACGGGGAGCCCGTCGAGCTGGCCCCCGGCGTGCGCCGCGTGACGGCGCCCAACGCGGGCCCCTTCACGTTTCGGGGCACCAACACCTTCCTCATCGGCGAGAACGAGCTGGCCGTCATCGATCCCGGCCCGGCCGATGACGCGCACGTCGACGCCCTGATGCGGGCGATCGGCGGCGCAAGCGTCGCGCAGATCGTCCTCACCCACACTCACCGCGACCATTCGGGCGCCGTGCCCCTCCTGAAGGCGCGCACCGGCGCCCCGGCTTTCGCCGCCGGCCAGCACCGCCCGGCCCGAACGCCGTGTCCCGGCGAGGATGCGGCCCTCGACGCTGCGGGAGACGCCGGTTTCTCCCCGGACGTGACGCTCGCCGATGGCTCTGTCGTGGAAGGATCCGGCTTCCGCCTGGAGGCCATCGCGACGCCAGGACACACCCGGGACCACCTCGCCTTCGCGCTCGACGGGGCCGGCATGATCTTTTCCGGCGATCACGTCATGGGCTGGTCGACCACCGTCGTCGCGCCGCCGGAAGGCGCCATGGCCGACTACATGGCCTCGCTCGACCGGATGCTCGAAAGGTCCGAGCGCCGTTACCTGCCGGCGCATGGCGGCGACATCCCCGACGGTCCCGCTCACGTGCGCGCGCTGAAGGCGCACCGCAGGATGCGCGAGGCGGCCATCCTGCAGGAGGTGAAGCGCGGTGCGGAGTCCGTCGACGAGATCGTGGAGCGCGTCTACCGCGGGCTCGACCCTCGGCTCCTCCGCGGCGCGGCGCTTTCCACCCTCGCCCATCTTGAGGACCTGGCGGCGCGCGGCGCAATCGTCGCCGACGGGCCCGCCACGCTCGCCGCGCGCTACCGTCCCGCCGCGGCTACTCCGGACGCGCCGGGCGACTGAAGCGCAAGATCGAGCGCCTTGTAGAACCAGCGGATGCGCCGCGCATTCTGCCCGAGGTCGTGGCGGCCGATGTCGGAAGCGGAGCGCATGTCGACCTCGATTCCGTCCGCGGTCGGCCGCAGCCGGATGACCACCGAGTCGCGAAAGCCGAAAATGGGCGTCGCGGCGGTGGCCTCGAGAGTGGCGTCGCTGCCCTCGCCCTCTGAGTCTGCAGCCTCTGCGTCGCCTTCACGTTCGGCAACCTCCCCCGCGCCGCCGCGCGACTGCGTCATCACGCTCTTGCGCGCAAGCGCCCGGATCAGCTCGTCCGTCTCGCCGATCTGCTGCGTCGCACTCGATGGCCGGCCCGCCGGCGCCGGTACGTCCGGCCGCGAGTCACGGACGATCGTCCAGCCCCTCTCCTCGATGATGGAGCGCGCCGCCGCGTAGACCTCGGCGAGCGGCAGCGGATAGCTCTGCGTCGCGATGTCCGGAAAAGCCTCGCGCTGCAACGCCGCGGCGTCCGCCACTTCCGGGCGGCCCGCGGAGCCGCTCGCCACGAACGCCGGCGGGTCTTCCGAATCCGTCGTGACGTCGGCAAGCCGCGGATAATGGATCGCCGCCCCGGCTATGAGCCCGAGCAGCGCGAGCGCCGGCAGCGCATAGATGATCCCGGCGACGGCGGTGCCGGTGCCCTCGACGCCGTTGTTCCAGACGTCGGCCAGCGCATAGGCGGCGATCCCCACCGCCAAGAGCGCCAGCACGAAGCCGACAGTCAGCACGCCAAGCAGCGCCGCGCCCGGGACGAGGCCCGCCCGCGCGCCCAGCGCGGCAAGCACGAGCACCGGCACGGCAAGGCCGCCGCACAGCTTTGCCCATCCGGCTGCCCGCGACCGGCGGACCGCGTAGGCTCGTCTCATCTGCGGCCTTCCCGACTCGACACGACAGGCAGGAATATCCCCTGCCTCAGTCCCCCGGCAAGCTGTAGCCCCGGAAGGTCTCGCGCAGCGCCGTCTTCTGGATCTTGCCGGTCGCCGTGTGCGGGATCGCCTCGACGAACACCACGTCGTCCGGCAGCCACCATTTGGCGACCTTGGGCCGGAGGAACTCGATCAGCGCCTCGCGCGTCGGCGCGCCATCGGGCCTCGGCACCACGATGAGGAGCGGCCGCTCGTCCCATTTCGGATGATGCACGCCGATGACGGCGGCCTCGGCCACGCCCGGGTGGCTCATGGCCAGGTTCTCCAGCTCGATGGAGGATATCCACTCGCCGCCCGACTTGATCACGTCCTTCGAGCGGTCGGTGACGCACATGTAGCCGTGCGCGTCGATGTGGGCCACGTCGCCCGTATCGAAGAACCCCTCCTCGTCGAGGATTTCCGCCTCGTCGCCGAAATAGGCGCGCGCCACGGCCGGTCCCCTTACCTTCAGACGGCCGAACCTCTTGCCGTCCCACGGCAGCCTGTTGCCGGCATCGTCGGTGATCTTCATCTCCACCGTGAAGGGCGCGTGGCCCTGCTTCACCTGAAGGTCGAGCTTCGCGTCGCCGGCAAGACCGGCAAGCTCGGGCTTCAGCGAGCAGAGCGTCCCGAGCGGGCTCATCTCCGTCATGCCCCAGGCATGCACCACGCGCACGTCGTAGCGCGTCTCGAACGCCTCGATCATGGCGCGCGGGCAGGCCGATCCGCCGATGACGACGCGCTCCAGATAGGGAAGCTCGCGTCCGGTCTCCTGCAGGTGCTGCAGCAGCATCATCCAGATCGTCGGGACCGCGGCGGTGATCGTCACCTTCTCCTTGTCGAGCATCTCGTAGATCGACGCGCCGTCGAGCTTCGCGCCCGGCATGACGAGCGCTGCGCCGGAAAGCGGCCCCGTGAAACACAGCGACCAGCAATTGGCGTGGAACATCGGCACGACCGGCATCAGCCGGTCGCGGCTCGAGAGGCCCAGCATGTCCGGCATGTTCGCCGCCAGCGCATGCAGCACGTTGGAGCGATGCGAGTAGACGACGCCCTTCGGGTTCCCCGTCGTGCCTGAGGTGTAGCACATGCCCGCGGCCGAGCTCTCGTCGAACGCACGCCAGGCGAAGTCGTCGTCCGGCGCCAGCCATTCCTCGTAGGGCTCTGCGGCAAGCGGCGTGTCGGGCATGTGCGCCGCATCGGTGAGGACCACGATCTTCTTCACCGACTTGATCTGGTCGCGCAGCTTCTCCACCAGCGGCAGGAAGGTGAGGTCGACGAAGAGCATGCGGTCTTCGGCGTCGTTGATGATCCAGGCGATCTGCTCGGGGAAGAGACGCGGATTGACCGTGTGGTAGATGCCGCCGATCCCCAGCAGCCCGTACCACGCCTCGAAGTGCCGCCACGTGTTCCACGCGAGCGTTGCCGCGCGCTCGCCGTTGCGGAAATTCTCCGCGTCGAGCCGCTTGGCGGCGCGCAGCGCGCGCGAGCGGATCTCCGCATAGGTGGTGCGGTGCATCGGCCCCTCGACGGAGCGCGACACGATCTCCCGCCCGCCGTGATTGATCGCCGCGTGATCGATGAGCTTGTGGCAGAGCAGCGGCCAGTCCTGCATCAGCCCGCGCATTCGGTCTCCTCCTCGCAGAATTCTTGCTTTTCCCAATGCTGTGAGATTTCGCGGCGGAACGCCAGTCCCTGGCTCGTAGCCCGCATGGAGCGAAGCGTAATGCGGGGAACGGCCGTGCCATTCGCAACGCCGCCCCGGATTGCGCTTCGCTCCATCCGGGCTACGACGCCGGGCGTCGCTTGCCGTTAAAGAAACCCTAATCGCAGCAATGTATTGCTCCCTCGATCAGGGTGGTCCAGCCGTTCTGGTCCTGCCGGCAGAAGTTCAGAGTAGCCATGCTCAGGAAGAAGGACAGCACCGACCTCCCGCGACTGGAGCTCGAGCGCGCGTTGAAGAGGGCCGATGCCGGCGACCGCAGCCTGGCGGACAATCGGTGAGGCGGCCCGGGCGGCCGGCGCCGACGTGCTCCTCATGCTGCCGTCGCCCGCCGGCGGCCTGTCGGCCGTCGTGCGCCTCGCCGACCGCGAGGCCGACCGCTTCCTCGAGATCCGCGCCTCCGACGCCGGCCTGTCGGTTCTCGAGGGCAAGGAGATCGACCCCCGCCTCCTCGCCCTCGCCCGCGCCTCCGTCGACGTCCTCCAGCGCATCGGCGCCGACGAAAAGCTCCGCGCCCCACTCTCCGAGCCGGCGAAGTAGCGGCGTGTCGAAGGTCGCAGCTTCAGCCGCGGCGCTCTTGCTCTCTGGATGCAGCTTTGGTCTATGCGGCAACGACCTGATCGAGGAACTCCCGTCCCCTGATGGGGCATATGTCGCCTCCGTTTTTGAAAGGAACTGCGGCGCAACGGCTCCCTATGTCAGAGTGGTCAGTCTTAGCGCTGCCGAGGAGGATTTCGATCCAGAGCGCGATGAGGACTGGATACTCACGATTGAAGGACAGCCAAATGTCGCGGTCACCTGGCTGAGCGAGAACACTCTTGCGGTCAACCATGGCGCATCTGGCGAACGCTTTCTGCAGCGGACCAAGTGGCGTGAAGTAAATATCACGTTCCGATAAGACTCGCCGCCAACCTCCCCGCAATCCACCACATCACAACCCCGATTCCGACATCGAGCACCTGCCACGCGCGCGGCTTGGCGAACAGCGGCGCGAGGAGCCGCGCGCCGTAGCCGAGCGCGAAGAACCACACGAACGACGCCAGCACCGCGCCGATGCCGTAGGCGAGCCGCAGCCCGCCGGCATAGCGCCCCGACAGGCTGCCGAGCAGCAGCACCGTGTCGAGATAGACGTGCGGGTTGAGGAACGTGAAGGCGAGGCTCGCGCCGATCGCGGCCGAGAGCGTGCCGGCGCGGCCCTCCGCCTGAAGCGTCTCGGGCCTCAGCGCGCGCAGGAACGCGCGGACGCCGTAGACGAAGAGGAAGACCGCGCCGCCCGCCGTCACCGCTGTCAGCGCCGCCTGCGACTGGCGCACCAGCGTGCCGAGCCCGGCGACGCCCGCCGTGATCAGGAGCGCGTCGGAGAGCGCGCAGATAAGGCAGACGACGAAGACGAACTGCCGCTTCAGCCCCTGCCTGAGCACGAAGGCGTTCTGCGCACCGATGGCGATGATGAGCCCGCCGCCGAGCAGGAAGCCGTCGAGGCCAGCCGCCAGCGCGTTCATTTCAGCCAGTGCGCGAGCCGGTCGATGCCCTCGGAGATATCCGCCTCCGTTCCGGCGAAGGAGAAGCGCATGTAGCGGTGGCCGCGCGCGTGGTCGAAGTCCGGCCCGGGCGTCGCCGCGACGCCCGCCTCGCGCAGCATGCGGCCGGCGAAGTCGAGCGCGTCGTTGGTGAAGCGCGCCACCGAGGCATAGACATAGAAGGCGCCGTCGACCGGCAGGAACTCGTCGAAGCCGAGCGCCGGCAGCCGCTCCAGCAGCATGGCGCGGTTGCGCGCATAGCCCGCCTTCACCGCCTCCAGCTCCGCGATGGACTCCGGGTCGAACGCGGCGACCGCCGCGCGCTGCGACAATTCGTGCACGGAGATGTAGAGCGACTGCGACAGCCGCTCGAACGGCCGCATCAGGTCTTCCGGCAGCACCAGCCAGCCGACCCGCCAGCCGGTCATGCAATAGTACTTGGAGAGCGAGTTGATGACGATGGCGCTCTCGGAGAACTTCAGCGCCGTCTCCTGCCGCCCGGCATAGACCAGCCCGTGATAGATCTCGTCGGAGAGGAATCGGATGCGGGCCTCGTGGCAGAACGCCGCGATCCGCTCAAGCTCGTCCGGCGCCGTCATCGTCCCGGTCGGATTGGCGGGGCTCGCCACCAGCACGCCGGCAAGCGGCGTCCTCGCGTGCACGCGCTCCAGCTCCTCCGCCGACACCGCCCAGCGCGTCTCCGGCCCCACCTCGATCTCCACCGGGACGAGGCCGAACGCGTTGAGGATGTTGCGGTAGGCCGGATAGGCCGGCGTCGCCATGGCGATCCGGCCGCCCGGATCGAAGGCGCCGAGGAACGTCAGGTTGAAGCCCCCGGACGAGCCGGAGGTCACCATGATGCGCGCCGCCGGCACCTCCACCCCGTAGGCGTCGCGATAATGCCGCGCGATGCGCTCCCGGAGCGCCCGCACGCCGAGCGCCTCCGTGTAGCCGAGCCGCCCATGGGTCAGCACTTCGCGCGCCGCGGCGAGCACGGGCTTGGGTGCCGGCGCCCCCGGCTGCCCCACCTCCATATGCACGATGCGCTGCCCCGCCGCCTCTAGCTCGGCCGCCGCGGCCATCACGTCCATTGCGAGGAACGGCTCGACGGCGCTCCGGGCGGAAGCCTTCAACATAACTTGCCTTTCTTTCGTCGCGGGGTTTGGCTAGGCAGGGGGGCGAGATGTGCCGCAATTCCGGGCTGAATCCAACAGGGCCATGCCGAATCGGACAGTGCCAGTGACGACCCGCGTTCTCGCTTCGGTCCGACGGAGCGCGCTTCCCCTCCTCTGCGCCGCGGGCGTTGTGCTCACGCCTGTCCTCGCCCCGCTCGCCGAGGCGCAGGGCCGCCGCCTGAGCGTCATCCGCGACGCGGAGATCGAGGCGCTGCTGCGCGACTACGCCGAGCCGATCTTCACGGTAGCCGGCGTCTCCTCGCGCGACTCCGACATCATCCTGGTGCAGGACAAGCAGTTCAACGCCTTCGTGGCGACCGGCCGCCGCATGGTCATCCACACCGGCGTGCTCCTCGAAGCGAAGACGCCCAACGAGGTGATCGGCGTCCTCGCACACGAGACGGGGCATCTCGCCGGCGGTCATCTGGAGAGCCTGCGCAACGAGGTGGCGCGCGCTCAGGCCATCGGCGCCATCGTCAGCGCGCTCGGGGTGGCCGGCATGATGGCGGGGGCCGCGGCAGGGTCCGGCGCCGGCGCGCAGATGGGCGGCGCGGCCGCCACCATGGGCCCGGGCGTCGCCATGCGCTCGCTGCTCAGCTATCGCCGCACGCAGGAGCTCGCGGCCGATCGCGCCGCCCTCTCCTACCTTCAGGCGACGCGCCAGTCCGGCAAAGGCATGGTGACGACCTTCGAGCGCTTCGCCGACCAGCAGCTCTTCTCCGCGCGATACGCCGACCCGTACGCCCAGTCGCACCCGATGGCGCGCGAGCGCCTGCAGCAGCTTGAGGAGGCTGCGCGCGCCAGCCCCCACTGGGACGCCACCGACAGCGCCCAGCTGCAGCTCCGCCACGACATGATGCGCGCCAAGCTCTCCGGCTTTACCGAGGACCCGCGCATGGTCGGCCGGCGCTACCCGGCCTCCGACGACAGCATGCCCGCGCAATACGCGCGCGCCATCGTCGCCTCGCGCACCGGCGGCGCCCGCCAGGCCGTGCGCCTGGTCGACGCGCTGATCGCACGCGTGCCGAGCTACCCCTACTTCCACGAGCTGAAGGGCCAGATACTGCTGGAGTCCGGCAATGCGCGCGAAGCGGTGGCGCCGCTCCGCCAGGCCGTGGCTCTCGCGCCGAATTCCGGCCTCATGCGCATTATGCTGGGCCACGCTCTCTTGCAGAGCGGCGACGACGGCCTGCTTCAGGACGCCGTCTCCCACCTGATCGCCGGCCTCGACAAGGAGCCGCTCGCCTCGGTCGGCTACCGCCATCTCGCCACCGCCTACCAGCGTCAGGGCCGCACCGCGGACGCGGAGCTTGCCAGCGCCGAGGGCCTGCTCATCGACGGCGACATCGACAGCGCTAAGAACTTCGCCCGCCGTGCCCAGGGCCGGTTCAGCCGCGGCTCTCCCGGCTGGCTTCAGGCCGACGACATCATCAACTACGAATCGCCGACCGGCTCGACGAACTGAGCGGCGTCACATGAAGGAACCGAGCATGCCGACATTCACGCGCATCGCCATCGTGGCGTTTGCCGCGCTCATCCTCGCCGCCCCGGCGGCCCGTGCGGAGATGACGGGCGAGGAGCGTCGGGAGATCGAGCAGGTGGTCCGCGACTATCTGCTCGCCAACCCGGAGATCCTCGAGGAGGCCTTCGGCGTGCTGCAGGAGCGGCGCGAGCGGGAAGCCGCGATGGCGCAGACGCAAGCCATCGAAGAGAGGCGAGACCTCATCTTCGATTCCGAGCATCAGGCCGTCGTGGGCAATCCCGACGGCGACATCACGCTGGTGGAGTTCTTCGACTACAATTGCGGCTACTGCAAACGCGCCGTTTCGGACATGAACGCG